>JAMPHX010000030.1 GCA_023663205.1 Corallococcus sp.
GTATGAAAAAAGATACGTTTGCAGACAAAAAAGTTTCGGAAGTGTACAATACGCTTGCAACCTCTCCGCGCGGGCTAACGCAATCGGAAGCATCTGCCAGAATAATGCAACACGGGCGGAATTTACTGCCTACCAAGAAAAAGCACAGTGCATTATACAAATTTTTCAGTCAATTTGCCGATTTGATGATTGTAATTTTGCTTATTTCCGCAGTTATTTCCTTTGTTCTTGCAGCCATTTCCGGCGACGGCAAAGAGTTTATCGAGCCTGTGGTAATAGTAGGCATTGTATTTGTCAATGCCGCATTAGGGTACGTTCAGCAATGTAAGGCAGAAAAATCCCTTGAACACCTTGCCAAACTGTCTTCGCCCAAAGTAAAAGTGCTTCGCGACGGACAACTTACTACCGTTGCCGACGATGAGTTGACAATAGGCGACGTGATAGTTTTGGAAGCGGGCGATATGGTGTCCGCCGACGCACGTCTTACGGAAAGCGTGGATTTGAAGGTAAACGAATCGGCTTTGACGGGAGAGTCGCTGCCGGTTGACAAAAATGCGCGCGCAGTTTTGCGTACCGACGTTTCGCTTGCCCATAGGGTAAATTGCGTGTACCGCGGCAGTTTTGTTACATTCGGCAGAGCGACGGCGGTTGTTACGGCAATAGGCGGTGATACCGAAATGGGCAAAATTGCCGTAATGTTAAAAGATACTTCCAATGTCAAAACGCCTCTGGAAGAAAAAATGTCGCAACTTTCCAAAGTAATAGGCGCAGTGTGTCTGTGCGTATGTGCGGCAGTATTTTTGTTGGGATTTGTAAAGGGCGTCAAAAATATGAAAGCGGGCGAAAGCATCTTGTCTGTATTTATGGAAGTGTTTACCACGTCTGTATCTCTTGCCGTTGCCGCCATTCCCGAAGGCTTGCCTGCCGTCGTCACCATTGTGCTTGCCAATTCCGTCGAAAGAATGGTGAAGCACCGAGCCATAGTCAAAAATATGACTGCGGTGGAAACTTTGGGTTCGGCAAGCGTTATTTGCACCGACAAAACGGGTACGCTTACTCAAAACGTAATGACGGCGCGTATGATTTTTGACGGCAAAAGTTTGACCGAAGCGGAAAATGCCGACAAAAATATAATCAAAGCGTTTGTCAACTGCTGCGACGCGGTAAAATCCGCCGACGGCGTTTACTTCGGCGACCCTACGGAAATTGCTCTTGTAAGGTTGGGCGAAAAGGCAGGCATTGTTTCGCGCGATACACGGGTATACGAAGTGCCGTTTTCTTCCGAAAGAAAGATGATGTCTGTCGTGGTAAAAAGTCAAGGCAAGTACATATGCATTACCAAGGGTTCGTACGAAAATATGTCCGCAAAATGCACCAACGCAAGCGATTTTGCCGCGCAATATGACAGTTTGTCAAGCAAGGGTATGCGCGTTCTTGCTCTTGCTGCCAAAAGCGTCGAACACAATTTTGTTAAAAATCCCGCAATAGAAAACAATCTCGATATGATTGCAATCGTCGCGCTTATCGACCCTCCGAGAGATGGTGTAAAAGATGCAGTAGAAACCTGTTTGTCTGCCGGCATACGTCCTGTAATGATTACGGGCGACAGCATTGCAACGGCTACGGAAATAGCGCGTCAATTGGGAATAATGTCGCCAAGCGACAAAGCGGTAACGGGCAAAATGCTTTCGGAAATGAGCGACAAACAACTTGCAAGTCAGGTACGGCAAATTGCCGTATATGCCCGTGTTACGCCGGCGGATAAATTGCGCATAGTAAACGCATGGCAAAGTTTGGGCGAAGTTGTCGCAATGACGGGCGACGGCGTAAACGACGCCCCCGCCTTAAAACGCGCCGATATCGGCTGTGCTATGGGCAAAGGCGGCAGCGAAGTTGCCAAAAACACTGCCGATATGATACTTGCGGACGACAACTTTTCCACCATAGTAGAGGCCGTCGCAACGGGCAGGGGAGTATACGACAACATCAAAAAGTCCGTCAGATACTTGCTTTCCTGCAATATAGGCGAAGTGCTGTCGGTATTTGTATCTTTGCTTATTTGGAATGTATCTCCCCTCGGAGCAATGCAACTGCTTCTTGTAAACCTTGTCACCGACGGGTTGCCTTCGCTTGCGTTAGGCATAGAAAAACGCGAATCGGATGTTATGCTGCGTCCTCCCAAAGGCAAAAGAGAAACCTTTTTCAGTAACGGTCAAGGGTGGCACATTGCACTCGGCGGCGTAGCCATAGGAGCAATTACCGTGATTGCTTACGCAATAGGAAACACGGCAAGCGCTCAACACGGAGTGACTATGTCTTACTTTGTACTGTCCGTTTCGCAGTTGTTTTTCGCATTGGAAGTCAGCAGCAAAAAATCTTTGTTTAGGGGCGGAGTTTCCTTGCTTACTGCGGCAGCGGCGGCAGTTTCCGCGCTTGTCGTAGTTGCCACAATGTTTATACCCCCGTTGCAAAGCGGATTGGGCTTGACTGCGCTGCCGATGTATATGTATCTGTGGGCGCTGGGGCTGTCGGTATTTCCCGTTGTGTGTTTCGAGTTGTATTATGCAATATCTGCCATACGAAAATTTGTCGGCAAAAAGGGCAATCAAAACAAAATGTCTTGCTTCAAGGCGTAAACTTGACGTAAATGTGTTGATAAAAGCGCGCTTTTTTGTTACAATATCTTTGTAAAGCGCGGAGGGCACAATGTATACCGAAAATTTAAGCAAAGTATTTAAATATGCCGACAAATATGCAAAAGACAACAAGTTTCGCGTAAAAGACAGTCGGCATTATTTGATGGGATTGGTTCAAATTGAATGCGATGCGCAAAAGTATCTTGCGGATATCGGCATAGATAAGTTTACCTTCAAATTGCAAAGCGACGGCAGCGGCTACGGCACTCCAGAAATAGGCGGCGAAGTAAACGAAATTATCGCTGCGGCAGAGGAAGTATGCAACAAATTGGGGCAAAAAGAAGTAGGTACGGTGCATTTTCTGCTTGCAATACTGTACACCGAAAAGTGTTACGCGTACGGCGCTATTGCGGATTATTTGTCGGCACGCAACACAACTCCTACGGAAGTTAGGGAGCGTTTGCTTGCAATGCTTTCCGCACACGGCAAGATTACTCAACAGCAGGACGTAAGACCCGCTTTGGTCAAAACCGCGCAATCGGTTGCCGTCATGCAAACGGGTGGCAACGGCAAAATACCTTATGGCACCGATATTACGCAAAAAGCCGAAGAAGGACGTTTTGACCCTGTCATCGGCAGAGAAACCGAAATAATGCGTATGATACAGATTCTTTCGCGCAGAAGCAAGAACAACCCCGTACTTGTAGGAGAACCGGGCGTAGGCAAATCGGCAGTCGTAGAGGGGCTTGCACAGGCAATCGTCAGCGGCGACGTTCCGCAAAATCTTGCAGGCAAGCGCATTGCTGAGTTGGACATTGCGGGAATGGTTGCCGGTACTCGTTACCGCGGCGACTTTGAGGAAAGATTCAAACTTGCGTTGAACAAAGTTGCCGAAAGCGGAAATACAATACTTTTTATCGATGAAATTCACAACATAGTGGGCACGGGAAGCACTGCGGACGGAAGCATGGACGCCGCCGAAATATTGAAACCGGTATTGGCGCGCGGAGAGTTGCAAGTGATAGGCGCAACTACTCTTGACGAGTATCACAAATACATCGAAAATGACCCTGCATTGGAAAGGCGGTTTCAGCCCGTTACGGTGGGCGAACCCACCGAACAGCAAGCAATAGCAATATTGACGGGCGTAAAAGATAAGTATGAACAGCACCACAAAGTAATCATTACGCCGGATGCAATTTCCGCCGCGGTAAAACTATCCACAAGATATATTACCGATAGGTATTTGCCAGACAAGGCGTTTGATTTGATAGACGAGGCGTGCAGCAAGGTTAAAATATCGGCGTTTGCAATGCCCGAGCCGCTTGCGCGCGCGTACCGACAGTTTACCGCCGTCAAAAAACGCCGCGACGAATTGACGTCGGATTCCTCTTTGAAAAACTACGCCGAAATCACGCGCGAATACGATGAAGCGCGCGAGTTATACGAGCAGTTGAGCCAACGCTACAATTTTGACAGTCAGGTAAAAACTCCGCATATTACGGCAGTGGACGTAGCGGCGGTGGTATCGCAATGGACGGGAATACCCGTTTCGCAAATATCGCAAAGCGAAAAAGAGCGACTGCTAAACCTCGAAAGCACCCTTGCTCAAAGAGTAATAGGACAAAAAGATGCGGTAAAAGCCGTTTCGCTTGCCATACGGCGTCAACGCGCGGGACTCAAAGACCCCAACAAACCTATCGGAAGTTTTATTTTTGTAGGACCTACGGGCGTAGGCAAAACCGAACTTACAAAGGCTCTTGCAGAATGCCTGTTCGGAAGCGATACCGATATAGTGCGTTTGGATATGAGCGAATACATGGAAAAACAGTCTACATCCAAACTTATCGGCGCGCCTCCGGGTTACTCGGGTTTTGAGGAGAGCGGACAACTTACTGAAAAAATCCGCCGCAAACCGTATTCGGTAGTGCTTTTTGACGAGATAGAAAAGGCGCACGTAGACGTATTCAATTTGCTTCTGCAAATTTTAGACGAAGGCAGACTTACCGATTCGCACGGCAAAACGGTGGATTTCAGAAATACGGTAATAATAATGACAAGCAACATCGGCGCAGATAGCCGTAACTGCGGTACCGATAATATACAAAAACTGGAAGAAAACATCAGTCAATCGTTAAGAAGACATTTCCGACCCGAATTTTTGAACCGCGTTGACGAAATAATAGTATTCAAACCGCTTACAGAGGATGAAGCGCGCGAAATAGCAAAATTGCTGTGTCAGTCGCTGGTCAAGCGCTTGAAGGGCACGGTAACTCTCAAATTTACGACCCGTGCCATAGATTATCTTGCGCGTATAGGTTATGACAGCGAGTACGGTGCACGTCCTTTAAAACGCACCTTGCAGCGCAAAGTAGAGGATGCTCTTGCGGAAAGGTTGCTTAGCGGACAAATTTGCGAAGGCGAAACGGTAACCGTTGACGCCATAAACGACGAAATCAAATTTTTTATCGAATAAACAAATGCGAGGGAAGACCTCCCTCGCATTTGTTTTTTGACCGGCGGTATAGAGGAATTTGTCTGAGGATATTTAGGCGGTACATCCGTAAGTAACCGACTTTCGGGTGCAAGTCATACATCATAATCTTTTTTAGGAGAAGGTTGCAGCAAGTATCCGAAATGTTGACAAAAGCGTTGCTAAATTGATATACTTTTGTCACATTTTATAATCGATACAGCAGAAAAAATATTGTTATAGAGGTTGATTATGTATTTTCACGCTTCGCCGTTCAACGGAATAATGAAATTGGAACCAAGAGTGTCCAATCACGGTATACCGCTTATTTATTTTTCGTCAAAAAAAGAAAACGTACTTGTATATTTGAGTAATGCCATCGAGAAGTATTGTAAAGAAACGGGATTTGATTTTACCGGAAAATGGCGAAAATGGGCGAGTTACGGCTTTACGAGTGACGGAGTGTTGCGTTTGGAAGAATACTATCCTAATGCGACTGCGGACACATATAAAGGCGTATCGGGTTATATCTATTCGGTTAGTTCTGACGTAAAATTGCAAAAAACAGACGAAATTCCGTTTGTATATACCGCAAGCCAATCGGTTGAAATCGAAGATTGCGAGTATATACCCGATGTATACGATTCAATAATGCAATATGTGACGCAAGGAAAACTTGTGCTTGAAAAATATGAGGATATGAACTCGGATAAAAGATTACGTATTGAGAAAATAATTGAAAACGAATACGAAAGCAATAAAGAGGCAAAAGATTACAGATACTTTTTGAAAAACAAATTTCCTAATATAATAAACAAACAAAAATAAGATTTTGACGTAAAATCCGTTTTGTTTATCGGTAAAAACGGCAGAGAGAACAAACATAATACCGATACGGCTTTACAAAAATTCTCTTTGAAAACGCCTCTCGATATGAATACTATGCATTAAAGTATGAGGGCGGAATTATGTTCGGTCATATGATACCGTGTTTTATCTACACAGTCCATCCGTAGCAAGCGCTAAGGATATGCTGTAAATTTTACAGCATACTTGCAAAAACGTCATACAAAAAATCGCAAATGATTATTGAAATCGATTAAGTAATATGATATAATACAATCATAAAAGGAAAAGCGGAGCGCAAATGCGGAACACACGTTTTCCTATTAAAGGAGGTAGCAGATTGAAACTTGAAATTTATTCTAAAAATTATCGTGTAACCGACAGATTAAAGGAAATTTTGGATGCAAAAGTCGGCAAATTGGATAAGTACTTTCCCGATGATTCCACCGTTGCCAAGGTTGTAATGACTGACCTCGGCAGACAGTGCAAAATGGAACTTTCCATAAATTACGGCGGAGCGCAATTGCGTGCGGAAGTTGTAGGCAATACAATGTATTACAACATAGACGAATGTTTGCCCAAGGTGGAAAGACAAATTGTAAAGTATCGCGACAAACTCAGCCGCAAAAAGAAAATGCCAGAGTTTTCCGGCGATTACCAGTTTGTTTCCGATGTCGATTTGGCGCCCGTAGAAATCGCAAAAACCAAAACATTCGATGCGGAAGCAATGTCGCCAGTAGAGGCGGCGGAAAATCTTGAAATGATAGGTCACGATTTCTATCTGTTTTGCAACAACCAAACAGGCGGCATAGAAGCGGTTTACCGTCGCAATGACGGCACGGTAGGACATCTTATACCTGTTATCAAATAATATCGAGGAGTATATGTATGTTAATGGCTATGTTTGAGGCGTCAAACGCTTGGGAAAGTTTTGTCCAACTGTTTACCGAAATGACGCCTGTTGTAGCGGCACTGTTTATCTTGGGCATAATATTTTGCGTAATAGAAATATTTGTGCCGGGGTTCGGAGTGTTCGGCATATTGGGCACGGTAATGATTGTGGCTGCAATAGTAATCCGTATGCTTACGGGCGGCGACGCTTGGATGCTGCTGTATATGGTGCTTATATCGCTTGTTGTGTTTATTTTGTGTTTTGTCGTAATGTCAACAGCGGTACGCAAAGGCAAACTCGGCAAAACCGCGCTGTTCGATGTCGGCACGGCGGTGCCTGTCGGCAAAACCGACGGAACAAAGGATTATTCCGACCTTGTAGGCAAAGTCGCCGTAACCTGTAACTTTTTGAGACCGGTAGGTCAAGCCAAGTTTAAGGACGGTTCGGTCGTAGACGTGGTTGCTCACGCGGGGTTTATCGAAGAAGGAACAAAAGTAAAGGTAGTATCCGTGGAAGGACAAAAAGTCACGGTTGAACAAACTCGCTAAAAGCGCTTGTTGTCGGTAGAATAAAATTAAAATAAAGGAGAATCAGTAATATGAGTAATTTGTTGGCATTTGCGCCTGCACTCGACCCCATTTGGATTGTGTTGATTGTTGTGGCGGTATTGCTTTTAATCTTGCTTATTTTCTTGCCGATAGGCACATGGTTTATCGCGTTGGTAAGCAAGGCGCACGTAAGTATGGGACGCCTAATCGGTATGAAAATGCGTCGTATACGCTACAAAATGCTTGTCGATGCTTATATAAGGGCAAAGAAAGCAGGTTTGGATATAGAAATAACCGAACTGGAATCGCACATTATGGCAGGCGGTAATGTTTCAAATGTGGTAAACGCGCTTATTTCGGCGCACAGCGCAAATATCGAGTTGTCGCTGCAATCGGCAAAGGCAATAGACCTTGCGGGACGCGACGTGCTCAATGCGGTAAAAGTATCGGTTAATCCCAAAGTAATAGAAACGCCTGTAATATCGGCTATTGCCCGCAACGGCATCGAACTTAGGGTCAAAGCGCGGGTAACGGTTCGCGCAAACATCGCAAGGCTAATCGGCGGCGCGGGAGAAGAAACGATAATCGCCCGTGTCGGTGAAGGTATCGTAACTACGGTAGGTTCTTCCGAAACGCACAAAGAAGTTTTGGAAAACCCCGACCTCATCAGTAAAACCGTTTTGAAAAAAGGTCTTGACGCAGGTACGGCTTACGAAATTTTGTCAATAGATATAGCAGACGTTGACGTCGGCAGAAACATCGGCGCGCAACTGCAAATGGACCAAGCCGAAGCCGACAAACGTATTGCTCAGGCAAATGCGGAAGAACGCCGCGCAATGGCTGTTGCAACCGAACAGGAAATGAAAGCGCACACTCAGGAAATGCGCGCAAAGGTTGTGGAAGCGGAAGCGGAAGTTCCCCGTGCAATGGCGGAGGCTTTCAGAAACGGCAGACTCGGCATAATGGACTACTACAATATGCAAAACATTCAAGCGGATACCTCTATGCGTAACGCCATTTCGGGCGGAAACAACGGTGAAAAACCCAAGAAGTAACCGCACAAAGGAGAGTTAAAATGCCTGCATTGATTATAGGCGTCATTGTGTTTATCGTTATTATCGTAATATTTACCGCAGTGGCAAGGGCAAAGGCAACCGTTTCCAAAAGCAGTGGCGAAAGTCATAGTCAAAAGGATGTTTTTGAGGCGTACAAATCCAAGCGTAATGCCGAAAGAAGTAAAAATTCCGTTTCGGACGTACGGCGCGGTATAACGGTAGAGGGCGACGGACATTCGCACACTTCCGACGAGGTGGAGCATTACGACAAAATAATAGGCAGTTTGGGAGATGTTTCGGATGAGGGTTGCTCGGAACTTGACGGATTGAGATTGATTGTTCACGACGAAGCATACTCCTCGGACGACCAAACGCCCTACGACCTGTCAAAGGTCGGACAAACGATAATTCTCGGTGAAATATTCGGCACGCCGAGAGGAAAGCAAAACTACAAATACAAAAGATAATTGAAAAGAGCGTTGTCAAACGCTCTTTTTTTTACCGTCCGATTGTCGGTACGGTTGTAAACGCTTGCAAAAAATCTTGGTTTGTTTTAAAATGATTTTAGCATAAGGTATCGGCAGCATATTCGGCTTTCGGTATTTGTATGTTCGGGAGAATCGGTATGAATCTGAAAAAAATCGAAGGTCAAAAGTTCAGCGACGAACGCGCACTGTACGGAATACGCAATACATTTGTAATAAATTGCAATTTTGCCGGTGAAGCGGACGGTGAATCCGCGCTTAAAGAATGTAATAACATTGCGGTGCAAGGTTGCTTTTTCGATTTGCGCTATCCGTTGTGGCATGCAAACGGACTCAAATTGGACGATTGTCAACTGTCCCCCCATTGCAGGGCGGCTCTGTGGTATGCAAACGATGTCGATGTGCGCAATTGCAAGATGCGCGGAATAAAGGCATTTCGCGAATGTAAAAACATCAGAATCGTCAACAGCGAAGTTGACTCGCCCGAATTCGGTTGGAGATGCAACGGCGTAATTTCATACGGCAGTTCCGTCAAATCGGAATATGCCTTTTTCGAGAGTAAAAACATCAAAATAGACAATATGGAATTGGCGGGCAAATACTCCTTTCAGTACACCGAAAATCTTACCGTTTCAAATTCGGTGCTCGATACCAAGGACGCATTTTGGCATTCCAAAAATGTAACCGTAACCGACAGTTACCTTACGGGCGAGTATTTGGGTTGGTATTCCGATAACGTAACGCTTGTTCGCTGTCACATAAAGGGCACACAGCCTTTGTGTTACTGCAAACGCCTGACGCTTGTGGATTGCACAATGGAAAACACCGATTTGTGTTTTGAAAACAGCGACGTCAATGCCTCTGTAATAGGAAGCATCGATAGCGTCAAAAATATTCGCAGCGGCAAAGTAGTTGCCGACGCAGTAGGCGAAACGATAGTAACAAACGATAGCCCTTATCCAGTAGGCGGCAAGGTTGTAATTAGATAGTAAGTTTATGGATAGAATATTCGATACTCATGTACAAGGGATAAAGTACAAAGCAATACGCGAGATGATACGCGCATATGATGAAGGACGGCTGGCAAATGCGTATATCGATATACCAAAGCGTGCCATCGCAGGTCCTAAGGCAACGCTCAGATGCTGCATATACAAGGAACGCGCAATTTTTCAGGAAAGACTGCGCATAATCGACGATGGTATACCCGACAGTGCCAAGTCCGTAGTGGAAGTTTTGGATATTGCTTGCGACGAATGTCCTGCCGACGGCATACTTGTAACTCAGGCGTGTAGAGGCTGTTTGTCGCACAAATGCAAGGAAGTGTGTCCCAAAGACGCCATCAGCATTGTAGATAAGCACAGCGTAATAGATAAAGATAAGTGTATAGAATGCGGCAAATGCGTTTCTGCGTGTCCGTACGGAGCAATTATCAAGCAACAACGCCCGTGTGTGGCAGGTTGCAAGGTTGACGCCATCAGCATCGACCCCGAAACAAAAAAGGCGGTTGTCAACGGAAACAAATGCGTATCTTGCGGAGCGTGCGTACGTCAGTGTCCGTTTGGCGCAATTCAAGACAAATCGCTTATTATGGAAACACTCGATTTGTTGAAGAATAGCAACGGCGGCCGCAATTACAAAGTGTACGCAATAGTCGCGCCTTCCATAGTAAGTCAGTTTAAGTACGCCAAGGTGGAGCAGATTGTTTCGGGAATAATCAAGTTGGGATTTGCGGACGTGGTGGAAGCGGCGTTCGGAGCAGACGTCTGTTTGCGTCACGAGGCGGAAGAATGGAAACAAAAGGGAATGCTGACAACAAGTTGCTGTCCCGCGTTCGTAACTTATTTGGAAAAGAATTTTCCGCAACTAAGGCAGTATGTCAGCAGCAGTTTGAGCCCTATGGCGGAAACGGCGCGCGCTCTCAAAAAGGGCGACCCTTCTGCCAAATGCGTCTTTGTAGGACCTTGCGCGGCAAAGAAAATGGAAACGCGCTCGGAAAAGTTGCAAGGCATTGTGGATTCGGCAATATCGTTTGAAGAATTGCAAGCGTTTTTCGACGCTCGCGAAATAGATATTTCGTCGCTTGAAGAAACTCGGCTTGACGACGCGTCCTATTACGGACGGATATTCGCAAGGTCGGGAGGAATAACCGCAGGCATTACGGACGTTGCTGCGGCAAACGGAATAGACGGGCTGAAACCCGTCGCCATGAACGGACTTGCCGAGTGCAAAATAAATTTGCTTAAACTCAAAGCAAACAAAAGTTTAAACAACTTTTTTGAGGGTATGGCGTGCGACGGCGGATGTATAAACGGACCTCTTTGTCTGCACCAAGGGTTTGGCAATGCCGCCTCGGTAGATGCGTACGGCAAACAGGCAAGCCGAACTACCGTAGACGAAAGCGTCAGACAGTACAACGCAGGCAAATTGGATAAACATAATGTTTGACGTTTTTATTTGTTGTTTAGCAAATGGCTGTATTAAAACCATACAAAATTTCGCAGACACATTTGCCTGCGAACAATATGTACCCGTAGTGTAATTGGATAACATTACGGTCTCCGACGCCGTCGAGTTCGGGTTCGAGCCCCGACGGGTACACCAAACAAAATCGACAAATTACCAAACGGAATTTGTCGATTTTACTTTTGCTGTTCACTTTTTGCTTTTCTTCGAAATTTGTTGATTTGCAGCAGTAAGCAATATTGAAAAGCGCGGCAAAATTTTGTTTGATAAAGACGCAACGGTACATTCCGTTTTAATTTTGCCGATTCTATTTTGTCGGCGGGTATTGAATTTATTTGCCTCGTGTGTTAAAATTTATACAAATATATCGATTGAGTATTTGCCGCCGTAAGGCGGGAAATTTTACGGAGAAGATTATGACATTACCACTAAACGACGGTTGGCAATTTTTCAATACTTGGCAGGATTCCGTTGCTTCGGGAAGTTGCCAAGACGGCACGGCGGTGCGTTTGCCGCATTGCAACGTGCAAACTCCCCACAACTGTTTTCCCGAAACGGTTTACGAATTTGTCAGCGGTTATTCCAAAACAATTTCTCTCGACAAATTTGACGACGCAACGTATCTTATTACTTTTGAGGGTGTTGCGCATTATTCGCAAGTGTATTTCAACGGGCAACTTTGCGCAAGTCACGGTTGCGGCTATACGGCATTTACCGTAGACGTAACGCAGTATGTCAGGCAGGGCGACAATCTGCTTGCAGTCAAGGTTGATAGCAGAGAGTCGCTCGATATTCCGCCGTTTGGTAACACAATAGATTATCTTACCTACGGCGGTATTTACCGCGAAGTTACGCTTTGCGTCAAACGCGGAGTGTATGTTGCGGACGTTTTTGTCAAGGCAACTTTGCAAAACGCTTCTGCGGCAATAACTTTCGGAAATTTTGTCCAAGATACGCAATACACCGTTGCGGTAAAAGACGGCAAGGAGGTTTTGCATTCTCAAACGCTTACCGCGCGCGAAAAAACCGTCGAAGTTGCATTTGACGCACAGACGCTTACGCCGTGGGATATCGACAATCCCAAACTTTACACCTTTGAAGTTACGACGGACAGCGATGTTTTCGTCACCCGTTTCGGCGTGCGTACGGCGGTGTTTACCAAGCACGGGTTTTATCTCAACGGCAAACGCGTCAAGATAGTGGGGCTCAACCGACATCAGTCTTTCCCGTATGTGGGGTACGCTATGCCACAAAGTATGCAGCGTCACGATGCGGAAATTCTCAAAAACGAACTGTGCGTCAATGCCGTCAGAACCTCGCATTATCCTCAGTCGCGGCACTTCTTGGATGCGTGCGACGAGTTGGGACTGTTTGTATTTACCGAAATTGCGGGTTGGCAGCACATAGGCGGCGAGCAGTCGCGCAAACAAGCGCTTGCAAACGTGCAAGATATGGTTTTGCAAAACCGCAATCACCCGTCGGTAGTGCTGTGGGGCGTACGGATAAACGAATCGCTCGATTGTGATGAATTGTATATGCAAACAAACAAACTTGCGCATACGCTTGACCCGACACGCCAAACGGGCGGCGTAAGGTATTTGCGCCATTCGCATTTGCTGGAAGACGTGTACACGTACAACGACTTTAACCGTGACGGCGCGTCTGCTCGCAAAAACGTCTGCGGAAAAAACGCGCCCTATTTGGTAACAGAGTACAACGGACATATGTTTCCTACCAAAACATTCGACAGCGAAGAACACAGGCTTCAACATATGCTCAAATACGCGCGTATGCTCGACGGTGTTTTTGCCGACGAAGATGTTTGCGGCGCGTTCGGATGGTGTATGTTCGATTACAACACGCACGCCGATTTCGGTAGCGGCGACCGCATATGTTACCACGGCGTAACCGATATGTTCAGAAATCCCAAATATGCCGCAGGAGTATTTTCCTCGCAGGGCAAGTCGGATTTTTTGTCGCTTTGTTTTGTTACCGACAAGGGCGACTACGCGGAGAGCGTATCGCCCGATATGTACTGCCTGACTAACGCAGACGAAATCAAGTTGTATTCCAACGGCAAATTCGTCAAAAGTTTTACGCACAAAAATTCACCCTTCAAACATCTGCCAAACGCGCCCATACTGATAGATGACGTAATAGGCAATCGCTTGACCGAGGAGGAAGGCATATCGCCGTGCATTGCGCAGAAGATTAAGCGCATTTTTGCCGAAATTAAGAAAAGCGGCGAACACGGCGTTTCGTTCAAAACCAAACT
>JAMPHX010000031.1 GCA_023663205.1 Corallococcus sp.
TGTATATGCATTTTTGACGTCTTATCAAACCAAGTTGTTCAAGCATATGATTTATTAGCCGCTCGTAATCGTCACGGGTTTTAAGTCCGCCATGCGTACGCGCATTCAAATGTCCGAAATCTACGGTAGGGATTAAACATTTATCGATTTTACAAAACTCCGTTACTTCGTACAAATCGCCTATCTGGTTTATTTTTCCCATTGTTTCAGGACAAAAATAAAAATCTTGTAAGCCGTGGCAGTACACTTTGTCAATAAGATTGCTTATGCGCCGCGTCGTAAGTTCGACGGCTTCTTTACGAGTCATTTTTCCGACTGTCGCTGGATGAAAAACTACCCTTTCACCGCCTAAGCATTTAAGTTTAAGACAACTTCGCAAAACATAATCATATGATTTCTCTGCCATGGCATCATCGGGATTTGCAAAATTTATATAATACGGAGCGTGCACAGAAACTTGTATTCCGCATCGCGCGGCTTCGTTGCCGATTGCATATGCGGTTTCATCACTCAATGTTATGCCGCGCCCAAACGAATATTCATATGCATCAAGCCCCATTCTTTTCAGCCATTCAAAAGCCTCTATTGTGCGCTTATTTCCCTCGTCATAAAAGCGTCGGCAATTTCCGCTTGGACCGAATTTAGTCATTCAACACATTCTCCTTATCTTTAAGTAACTGTATAGTCAATTGCTCGGGCGACGCAAACTTTGTTATCGGGCGAATAAATTTGTAAGGGCAAAACCGTATAAATTTGCCGTACAAATCTCCCGAAAAGTTCAATATGTGTACTTCAACCGTAGTAGTCATAACCCCGAATGTAGGCTTAGCCCCAATATTAACTATCGATTTGTATGTAAAACCGTCGATATCGACAGTTGCTGCATATACGCCGTCAATCAACAATTTTTCCGAAGAAACATCGACATTTGCGGTGGGAAACTCCATAGATTTACCTACGCCGCGTCCGTGCACTACAACTCCGGATATAAAATACGGGTAAGAGAGTAAACTATTTGCAGGTGCAAAATCATGTTTTTCGATTAAATTTCTGATAAGCGAACTGCTTATTTTTTCACCGCGCTGCGAGACTTTGTCTACAACGGAAAACTCTATATTGTGGGTATCACAATACTTTTTGACGTATTCGTTATCTTTTCTATCCGACCCCAATGTATAATCAAATCCGCAGACAATGCCTTGTACATTATTGCTCTTGCACAAGACATCCAAAAACATATCGGCAGAAAATGACATAAAGTTTTTATCAAATTCAGCATAAACTATTGCATCCAATCCGCATTTTCGACACATTGAAACTCGCTCGTCGAATGTATAAATCAATTTGGTATCTTTCCCCAAAACGGCGTAATGATTGTTTGAAAAAGTAAATAAAGCACTTTTGCATTTATGCTTTTGCGCCATACAGATTGCTTTATCAATAATTACTTTATGTCCCAGATGCAAACAGTCAAAAAAACCTAACGCAATCACTATCGGGAAATTTATTTCGTTGCCGAATTCAATTTTTTGCATATCTTAAATTGTATTTTATAATGAGCCTATTGTCAAGTGACTCTCCTATTCCAAACAGTTCTCCGCGACAATATATTTTTCTTAGTCCGCCAAATTTACAACTGAGTCTTACGCCATTACATAAATAATTGTAACAGTTATCGCCGAAAGTATATGATTTCAAATCACTTAACGAATTTTCTATCGGCACAATAGCCTTCAATTGCAAATTTTCCAATTCGTCGATACGATACGCATCGGAAATATCAAAATTACCCGAACGCAATCGAATTAAGCCACTCATATATCCTACAGTTCCGACTTTCTCAGCCAAATCTCTTACCAATGAACGAATATACGTTCCTCCGCTGCATTCGATATCAAAGACATACGTATTGTTATTGATTTGACGCAATAACTCAAATGAATATACTGTTACCGTGCGCTCTTTTAATTCGACGCGTTCGCCCAAACGTGCCAATTTATATGCTCGAACACCGCCAACAGAAATAGCAGAATACTGCGGCGGTACTTGACGAATTTCACCGACGAAATCAATTGCACACGCTTTAAGTCGCTCGGTAGATACATTAAAATCACATTGATTGGTAAGTATTCCGTAACTATCCAAAGTATCCGTTTCCGCACCAAAGGTAAAAAAAGCACGATAATGCTTACGCTTATTAGTCAAAAAATCAAATAATTTCGTTGCGCAACCCAATGCAACAGGCAACACGCCGGTTGCTCCGGGGTCTAATGTACCCAAATGACCGACTTTTTTTTCATTGTATATTCTTCTGACAACAGAGACAATATCGCTTGCAGTTGCACCTACGGGCTTCAATACGTTCAAAAAACCGTTTATCATAAATAAAACCCTACTGTGCGTACGATTTTTTCGATAACGTCCTCAAAAAATCCCGAAATCATACAACCTGCGGCAAACTTGTGCCCGCCGCCGCCGAATTCTTCGCAAATTTTTCTAACATCGAAATTTTTACCTCTCATACTGATTTTGTATGAGTGTTCGCTGTGCTGTGAAATTGCGACACCGACAATTACGCTGTCAATATTCAATGCATATTGTACCAAACCCTCTGTATTACCTATGGGACTCAATCCAAACTCATCAAAATCATTAGATAAAGCAAATATTATTGAAAGTTTATCATTATAATACATACGAATATTATTGATACATCTACCAATCAATTTTGTTTTAGCAAAAGAAATCCTTTGGAAAAATACATATGACACTTTTAGTATATCCGCGCCGCAATCGACTAATTGCGCAGCAAATTCAAAACAATCTCTATTGGTACTCGAATTGCCAAAGTTACCTGTATCCGTGCATAACCCCATATACAAAAATGTTGCTATATCTTTATTGCATTTGATATTCAAAGCATTAAGTATGCCGCCTACAATTTGACAGGTACTCGGCGCGGCGTATACACAATTGTATTTAGAAAACAATTCACCGCAATGATGGTCGATAGACAAAGTATTACGAGTCGAAGCAAATAAGTACGAAAATTTACCCAAACGATTTATGTCGGAGCAATCGATAGCAACATATAAATCGTAGGTTTCATCGATATCCGAACGAATGCAATTGCAGTGTTCAAATTCAAAAAAAACATCGCTCAACATTGTATCGCAAAAAACCTCGGCAATCTTGCCGAGTTTTTTCATAGACAAATACAACGCAAGACTTGCGCCAATTGTATCACCATCAGGACGCGTGTGTGCAAAAATAGCAATTCTGCTTGCATTTTCCAAAATTTTTGCCGATTGTTCAATTGTTGTCTTTTGGCATAATTTCATTTAGCACTTCGTTTATGCGTTGACTGTAAGCCAACGATTCATCTAACATAAATTTAAACTGCGGAACGGTTCTTATATGCATTGCTTTGGAAATTTGCGAACGTACAAAAGGTTCGCTGTCTTTAATTGCAACAAATGTCTGTGCGGATTTATGTGCGTCGGTAGAATAAATGCTAACAAACACTTTTGCCGTACTGAGTTCTTTGTCGCAAACAACATCCAAAATCGTAAACATTTCGGTGAGTCGCGGGTCCTTAACTTTCTTTTGCAATATTTCCGTAATATACTTTTTAAACTCGGAATTCAATTTATCAATGCGTCGATTCATCGTTCAATTTCTTCCATTTGATAAATTTCAAACACATCGCCTATCTTCAAATCGTTGTAATTTTCAACGGAAATTCCGCATTCATACCCTGCCGCAACCTCTTTGACATCATCTTTGAAGCGTTTCAATGCCAAAATATTACCGTCATATACACTAACATCGTTTCTATATACGCGAACTTTGGCGTTACGTACTGCTTTACCGCTTGTTACATATGCACCGGCGACACTACCGACACCAGTAATTTTAAATACTTCTCTGACTTCTACGGAGCCCAAAACGGTTTCCTTAAACTTAGGAGCAAGCAAACCTTTCATTGCGGCTGTAACATCATCGACTGCGTCGTAAATTACATTGTACAGTCTGATATCCACGCCTTCCTTTTCTGCGATGACTTTTGCATTGGAATCGGCACGGACATTAAAGCCAATTATTATTGCTTCCGATGCACGAGCAAGCATTACATCGGTTTCGTTGATTGCCCCCACACCGCCGTGTATCGGACAAACTCTTACTTCCTCATTGCTTATCTTTTCCATGCTTGATTTCAACGCTTCCAAACTGCCCTGAACGTCGGTTTTGATTATCAAATTCAAAGTTTTCAATTGTCCCTCGGATATCTTGCCGAACAAATCACCGAGATTCATCGAAGGCGTCTGCTTTGCACTTTCAACCTTAATCTTATTTTTACGTTCTTCTGCCGCTTTTCGTACAAGTTTTTCGTCAGCGACATGCATAAAATCTCCTGCCTGAGGAACGTCTGAAAAGCCCAATACCTCTACAGGAGTAGACGGGCCGGCACTTTTAACCTTCTTACCCTTATCGTCAAACATAGCGCGAATTTTGCCGGTAGCGAACCCAGCAATCACGCTATCGCCGATATTAAGCGTTCCGTTACTTACAAGAACAGTTGCAACAGGACCTCTGCCTTTATCCAATTTGGCTTCTATTACTGTACCAATCGCACGTTTTTCCGGATTTGCTTTGAGTTCCTTCAATTCGGTCACAAGCAAAACAGACTCCAACAAATCTTTTATTCCCATGTTAGTCTTTGCTGATACGGGTATCATGATAGTATCTCCGCCCCAGTCTTCCGCTAACAACTCGTACTCAGCAAGTTGTTGCTTGACGCGTTCGACATTTATATCGGGTTTATCCATTTTGTTTATTGCCACGATAATAGAGACGCCTGCTGCCTTTGCATGGTTTATCGCTTCGACGGTCTGCGGCATAACGCCGTCATCTGCTGCTACAACAATTATCGCAACGTCGGTAATTTTGGCTCCGCGAGCACGCATAGCCGTAAATGCTGCGTGTCCGGGGGTATCGATGAATGTAATACTCTCTCCGTTGATTTCAACCGTATACGCACCGATATGTTGAGTAATTCCGCCTGCTTCTCCGCTTGTAACACGGGTATTGCGTATCGCATCCAACAAGGATGTTTTGCCGTGGTCAACGTGTCCCATTACGGTAACGATAGGCGGTCGTTTTTTATTATTGGCAAGTCCGTCATCTTCAAAACTTTCCGTAATAATATCCTCAGCGGATTTTTCGGGTTTGAGTTCAAGAGTAACGTCGTAAAGACCGGCTACATAAGCCGCATAATCGAAATCAATCGAATCGTTAATCGTTTTGAAAATGTTTTCCTTGAACAGTTGCTTAATAATCTCAGAAACCGATACGCCTATTTTTTCGGACAAAACTTTTATTGATACTTCTTGCGTAGTAACTACGGCATTTGTGATTTTTTGCGTCTGAACAGGTGCTTTGGTTTCAGAAGACTTTTTACTACGAGCACGGCGGACTACTTTATCCTCATCATAATCTGCATTGGAAAAATTGCGTGTAAGCAAACTCTTCTTGCTAAGACCGCGTCTTTCATCGCTTTTTTCGTGAGTCTTGTTTTTGTTTCCAAAAGACTTTTGTTCGCCTTTTGGCGCGCTTATAACAGGAGTAAACGCCGCAGACGATTGCTGCTTTTTGTTGCCGCCTGTGGTTTGGGTTCCTGTACGCTTTTGTTCGTTTTGGGGTCGCGCTTCCGATTTTCCGAAATTACGGCGTCCGTCATTGTTTTGCACGCGCGAAGAAGATACCGGACGTTTGGGTGCAGATGTATCCAAAAACTTTCTGACGCGTACACTGCCGTTTCCGTCAGTATAAGTTTTTACTTCTATTCCGTTCTCAACCTTAGTGACCACATTGGAAACAGTCGGTACGTTTTCCTTTGCTTCCGGTTTTGACGCAGGTTTAGGTTCTGCCTGAGATTTGACGGTATTATCTAATGCTTCGGATTTTTCCGTCTTTTCGGGCATTTCATCCGTAGTCAAAGTAACTTGCTCGCCAACCTTGTCCTGTTCGATTTGAGTGTTAGTATCCGCAGTACTTTTTAATAAAATAAATTCTTTTTCTTTCACAGAAATTTCATCATTTAATGCACGGATTTGCTGTCTCAATTTTTGTAAAACAGACTGCGTCCTGTCGGCATTAGCGCCGACAAGCGCTTTGATATTATCCACACTCAATCTATTTTGTATATTCGAATTATTTGCCATTCATTAACCTCCAAGTAATCACAGCAAATTATTTTTTATTGCATCAGCAAGTTGCTTATCGCAAATACCCAATACTTTACAATTTCTTTTTACAATATCTTCTAACTTATCGATTTTTGCAATTTGACAATTTCTGTTTTTGCCCGCAATATCGATTTTTTTCAGCGTGTTTTCGGAAACGGAATCGCTGTACAAAATTAAAAACACTTTTTTATTTCTGAGTTCCAGCGTATCTATTCCAAACAAAACAGAACCTTTCTTTATTGCAAAGCCGATATAAGCATCAACTTTTGAATTCAATGAAAGCCTCCACCTCTTTAATAAATTGTTCTGTAAACACTAAACCGCATTGTTTTGATATGTTTTTGCTTTTGATTGCTTTATTTAAACAAGCACTGTTTTTGCACAAGTAAACGCCTCTACCTCCGGACTTCCCTGTGGGGTCCACCTTCTGAATATCTCCGATAACTATTCTGATTAAATCCGATTTATCTTTCATCTCTCTGCAAGCGATGCACATTCTTTGGGGTATCCGTTTGGGCGTTTTAGTCATATGCTATTCCTCTATTTCACTTTCAGAAGCGTCATTTTCGTCAAACATTCCGCTTTGCATAGCGGCGGTATAAGATTTTACATCGATTTTCCAACCGGTAAGTTTTGCAGCCAATCTTGCATTCTGACCTTCTTTGCCTATCGCAAGCGACAACTTTTCATCAGGCACGACTACTTTTGCTTCTTTGGTTTCCTCATTTGCCTGAACTATCAAAACTTTGGCAGGCGACAATGCTCTTGCGATATAATCCAAAATATCGCTGCTCCACGGAATTATATCGATTTTTTCGCCGCCTATTTCGGAAACAATTGCATTTACGCGCATACCTCTGTTACCCACGCAAGCGCCTACGGCGTCAATATCGTCGTCGGTAGAATAGACTGCCATTTTGGTTCTGAATCCCGCTTCGCGAACAATTGACTTTATTTGAACGATATCGGCGCGTATTTCGGGCACTTCGCTCTCAAACAACCGCTTGATAAACACATAACTTGCACGCGACAATACAACTTGCGTGCCGTTAGCCCCGTCTCTTACACGCTTTACAAGCACTTTAATTCTGTCTCCGACTCCGAATTTTTCACCGGGGATTTGCTCGGACACAGACAAAACTCCTTCCATTTGATTTTTCCCGAGTTCAACAAAAATTGTGCCGTCATCTTTTATACGCGAAACAACTCCAATCATCAGTTCATTCTCTTTATCGGCAAATTGATTGTAAGTTATATCTTTCTCCGCTTGGTGCATATTGTTCATGACAACCTGTCTTGCATTTTGAGCGGCAATACGACCAAACTCCTTGGGGAAGATTTCTGTTTGAACCAAATCTCCGACTTTGTAAGACTTCTTAATTTTTCGAGCATCTTCAAGGCTGATTTCGTTCTCCGGCGCGACTACTTCGTCAACGACGGTTTTACTGATATAAATTCTTATTGTGTATTTGTCGGGATTTAACTTTACGACAACATTTGACGCCTCGCCGTAATTCCGTTTACAAGCAATAGCCAGTGCGGTTTCCAAAGACGAGATAAAGACATCTTTATTTATGCCTTTTTCTTTTTCCAATTCTTCAAGCGCCAAAAAAAAGTCTTTATTTATCATTACTATTCCTCCAAATGGATTTTCATTAAAACTCTATAATCGGTTCAATATGAGCCGTTTCTTTCAAAAGGAACCTTGTTGTTTTTCCTGCAATATCCCGTATAGCAAACGATTCTTCGTCAAATTGCACCAATAGTCCTTCAAATTTCTTTTTTCCGTACATAGGTTTGTACAATTTAACAGAAATTTTTTTATTTAAATTTCTTGCAAAATCGCGCTGAGTTTTGAGCGGTCTGTCCAATCCCAATGACGACACATTTAGCGTGTATGCGCATTCTATCGGGTCCAAAACATCCAGTGGTTCGTCGATTGCACGATGCAAAGCCTCGCAGTCATTTATCGAAACCCCGCCGTCCTTATCGATAAAAACAGTCAAATTCATTCCGTCATGTTTTTTTTCGTAAACAACCTCAACCAATTCGATTCCGAGATTTTCGGCATATGGTTTAACCAACTCGAACACACGGTCTGCAACTTTATTCATATATTTCCCCTAACATTAAGTTGAGAGTGGAGAAACTCCACTCTCACCGAAAGCAAGATACATTACTGATTGAAGTATAACACCTTACAGTCATTTTGGCAAGCATTTTTACAACATTTACAAAGGTTACTGAACGTGTATATTTTATAATGTCTTGCAAAGGGAGAACCTTGCAAGACTTTTTATTTACTATCCCTTCAAACAACTAATTGTTCTTGTTGGTTCTCTCTCCCAGTGGTTTATTCGTCCTTACGGACTTTAATACATCCCGCTATATTGCCGCATAGGCTTATAGATAAATATTTTAACGGCGAAAAGCCAAAGGAGTGGTATTATGCCAGAAGTAAAATTGTACAAGAAAAACGCAAAGTATCTCGACAAAGAGAACAAAGAAAGAACTGCGACTAACTTCTACTTGAAGTGCGGCGATTCTCTTATCCCTATCGAAGTCAAATTCTTTGCAAGCAAAGAAGACGGCAGAGATAATCAGTACGCTAGCCGCAAGTCGGTTATGTCGGCATTTGCCGAAGAACTGCCCGACAAAGCATAGGTGTTACTATGGATACTGTACTCATTGAGTTCACTACGGTCAACAAAAGCGGCACGGAACGTTTCTTACTTCCGCTTCGCGAAACCTGTTTGCTTGGAGAAAACAAGAAAGGTTGTTGCGTTATGGTTAACGACGGCTGTGTTTACGACGTTGTAAACGCATATGACGACGTTAAAAAAACGCTCGCCGAAGCAGGTATCAAAATCGTATCTTTGCCCGTTCCCGTCGAATAAAATTCAAATTCGCAAAAATACGTATAAAACACATTTCAAAATGTGGATAACACCGTTAAAAACAGGCAAAAATCGACTTACGCGCCACCCCCTAGGGCTTGTCAAGGGGGTGGCGAAAAACGTATAAAACGTATAAAATTCGGGGGTATTTCCGTGCATATCATTTCTGTTTCTGTAAAACCTATTTGGCGCGAGTTACTTTTAAGCGGTAAAATGTCCGTTCTTCCGCTTAAAACATTTTTCAGCGAACCGCCGTTCAAAGTGTATTTTGTTGAAACACGCGACGACCACGTATACGCTTTTGCCGAATTTGTATGCGACGAAATAACTTCTTTCTATTACGGCTATATGGACTACCCTCTGTTAACCTACGGGGAAAAACCGTATATGTGCAAAGTGGGTAACGGCTATTACGTTCTTGACAAAGATTTAGAACGAATCGGGCTTACATACGACGAACTGTTCGAGTACGGCAAAGGCGAATCTTTAACAGGTTTGCATGTATCGGAACTAACCGTCTTCGATACACCGAAACGACTGTTTCGTTTAGACAACTTTACCGTAGTCGTTTGAAAATTATTTAACAGATTGCTACGTCAATCACACTGGGGGCTTATGGCAAAACTACAACCGTTAAGACATTGCGAGATTGTCCAAGACGTGGACAAACTCAAAGTAGATATACAAGCGACGTGTATGAAGTACAAGACTATTAAGCAATGGGCGTACATCATTCACGACCGCGACGACACTCGTCCGCACTACCATATATACTTGAACTTTTCGCCGTCAAGTTGTCCTATCGAATTGGTGGCTAAATGGTTTCAACTCGAATATACGGACGACAACGGCGTCGAACACGACGGCACGCAATTTATTGAACGCGTCAAACGCCGCAAGGTAGATATGTTAATGTACCTTACGCACGAAAACGAAAGCCAAAAGTACAAGCATATTTACGACCGTTCGGAAGTTCACGCAAACTTCGACTTCGCAACCGAAATCGAAGCAAGCAAGATTATAGGCGACTTCGAACATTACAGTTACGCCCAACAGTTGCAATACGTCAACACGCTGCCGATAGCCGAAAAGACGAAGGCGTATTCGCAGTTGCGTAAATTGTGGGAATTGTACTGTCAATGCGCAGTCTTGGAGTCGGACAGGAACATTGAAGTCGTATTTATTTGCGGCAAAGGCGGAGTCGGTAAAACCTTCTATGCAAAAAAAATGTTAAACAGTCTCGATTACGACTTCTGCGTAAGCAGTTCCTCGAACGATCCGTTTCAGGACTACGCAGGTCAGCGCGCCATAATCTTGGACGACTTACGCGACAACACATTCGAACGCTTCGAAGACTTACTTAAAATCTTGGACAATAACACCCTGTCGTCTGTAAAGTCACGCTTCAATAACAAAGTATTTAACGGCAAGATGATTGTAATTACGTCAAGCGTTCCGTTGTGTTATTGGTATCCGCAGTATAAGTATTCCCGAGACAATTTGCAGCAACTGTATCGGCGTATCGGCAGTTACATTGAAATAACTTCCGATACGGTTACCGTCTACAACGACGGCGTGAACGACAACGGTAAGCCGAAAGGAACCGGACGTATATTCTCAAATGAATTACAAGACCCGTTCCGAGAAAAGTTGACGCGTACGAATATGGAAGACGTATTTTCAAAAATTTGCGACGACGCCGATTGCGAACTTCCTTTTTAGGGGGCATTGTTAAAATGTATAAAACCGTTACCGAACGCCCGAAAGGGTATATGAAGAAAATAACTCATACGGTCCTATTTTGTGACCGCTGCCAAACGCGTATTAACTGGTGCGTACCGCACCCGAAAGGGCAGTTCTGTGAAAACTGTTTGAAATCGATTCAAGCGTTGGAAAAACAATCTAGCAAACAAATCGGGCATTGAACAAAGATTTGTTAAATAAACGATTAGCGGTATCGTAATTACCGCCCTATTGCGTTTGCAAGCGGACGCATTCGTCATTAAAACTTCTTGTAACGCTTGCGCTTTCGTTCGTTGTATCTGACAGCGAACACAACTGCGTCACCGCAAGGGCGCGCAATCGGTAAAGATTGCTTGCGGAGTTTTGCCGATTGAACTTATCAATCGGTTTTTTTTGTGTAAAAAATAACCGCTCCTTACGGAACGGTTAGAAAAACGGTCGACTATCGTTGTTTCGTGTGTTCGCGGCTCAGCCCAACACTGTTGCAGTGCAACTAGATTAAAGTCGTCAAATTAAGTGTAACGGAGCGAAAAGAAAATGTCAAACGTTTACAAAGAGCATAAATATAACCGCCCGATTGCTCGGACGGTTGTGTGAGAAGTCTACGCACAAGGCGGTAAAACGTTCTTCTCTGTCAACGCGCATTTGCCGTTGCTGTCCCCTACGGAACTTCGGTACCGCAAGTTAAGTATATCAAAAGGAGCAAGTTATGTCAACGGTTAATTACAGTTTGAAAAGCAAAGGCGTACGCCTTATTGATGCCCGGGACGCTTGGGTGATTGGTAAAAACGGTCAACGTAGATTAAGTTCTAAATACTCTTTTGTCGGAAAAATAGACTTACATATGTCAAATATGATTATTTCCGCTGCGGACAATAAAAAGCCTATTTATAAAGGTGATGTAAGCGAACTCAATCGTACTGCTAAAAAACAAATAGTAGACCATTTCTTTGCCCCGAACGGAAAGCGTAATAAACGAATAGTCGCTTACTTCGGAATTGAAAAGAAAAAGTAATGCTACACTTCCGCAACTCGAATGTCCCGTACGTCAGGGAAATTCGAATTCGGTGTAAATATTGAAAGGGGGTAAATCTTTATGTCTAAACAAAATAATTCTCGCGTAAGCAAGTTAATCGTAAAAGGCGGTACATATTCTACCACTGCTAAATCAAAATACATATCTACGCCTGATTACGATAAAGGAGAAGGTTTTTCTAAATACATTCCTAAAACACAGGCTAATTTGCGCGAAATTGTGAAGTTAAAGGGCAAGCCAGACGTTTATGAGGACAAAAGATTCGGTAAACGGCTTATTTGGTGGTAGGTTTGTTCGTATCGTTACAATCATTAAAACAAAAAATTTAACTAAATAAGGAGAAAAACAATTATGGCAAACAGAAATTCTTTAAGACAACACAGACGCAGCGATACCGTTAAGTGGGTTATCGTATCTATCGTTCTTGTTCTGCTTATCGGCGCGGTTACCGTTATGGGCATTGCCCTTAACAAACAAATAACCACGAGAACGCTCGGCGCGTCGGCGTACTCTATCGGCTCGTTGGACGAAGCTGGCGAGTTCTTCGTTAAAGATTCTTCGTGTATTTACACCAAGGAATTTGTAACGACGGACGGGCTTCAAATTAAACTTGCGGAAGACGCCGAAATTCAATACAAACTGTATTTCTACGGCGAGAACGACGAACAGGAAAAGACGCTTATTTCCGTTACGGAATATTTGACGGCAGACCTCGATACAAGCGCGATACCCGAAGGCGCAAAGTTCGTCAAGATTGTAATCGACCCGTTGAACGACGACGAAATATCTTCGCTCGAAATTCGCGGTTATGCAAGTCAACTCGAAGTTACATACAATCGCTAATTCGAATTGCTCTTGCCATTTACGGCAAGGGCAATTTTAGTAAAAGGAGAATATTACTATGAGAACACTAAAAAAAGTTTTAACTGCAATATGCGTTTTGCTTGTCGTGGGCGCAATAGTCGGCGTTTGCGTTGCAGTAATTAAGCCTGCGCAGAGCGGAGATAACCTTCAATCTATGTCTTTCGACCCTGTCGAACTGAATACGTATTTGCAAGACGTACAGTCGTCTAAAAAGGACATAGTCGCTTTGAGTTTCGAACCTGCGACGGCAAATGTTGACATTTCAAAACTGACAATTACAAGCGACAACGAACAAGTCGCAACCGTATCCGTAGTCGGCGACAAAATCAACGACGGAGTAATCGGCGTGGAAGTCAATCAAATAGCCGACGGTACGGCAACCGTAACGTCAAGTTACGGAGATATTACCGCCACTCTCAATGTCGACGTTACGGTGCTTTTTATTAACGTCGGAAGCATGACGTTTTCAGATACGGAATCTACGGTTTATCTTACGGACGAACCGCCGTTTGTAGGCGCTTATACTTTGAACTTCTCTCCCGCTACGGCGAATTTCAAGGAAATACAATTTTCTTCAACGGACAGAAACGTCGCTTACGTGGCAGAAGTAGGCGAGACTCCGAGCGCAGACGGTCAACTGTATGTCGGAATAATAGGCGTAGGCGCAGGAACTGCGACTATTACGGCGACGTTTGAAGATATTTCCTGCTCTATTGCCGTTACAGTAATAGACCGTTCGTACAATGCGGTAACCGATTTGTTTTTATACAGCGATACTTTTTACGAAGGAAACGCTTGTCTAAACGGCGAAACC
>JAMPHX010000032.1 GCA_023663205.1 Corallococcus sp.
GTTTACGTTAAGCACGGGGTTTTTTTTGATGTCAGTTAAGTTTCTTTACCGTCAGTGTGGCGGATACGCCGGCAGGCATGGTAAACGTAGCGTTTGCCGTGGACGTCAGGTACAGCGTAATTACGTCGTTTGCTGCAAGAGTGGCAATGGTGCTTCCGTCAAGGTCGATAGTAGTTCCCGAGTTTGCCGTTCTGGAAATTGTTGCCGACGGCAGAGATGTGCCGTTTACGCGTACGGCAAGGGTAATGGTTGCGCTGCCGTTGCTGCTGCCTATTGTTGCGTAGTGTATTTCGTAAGTTCCCGCCTGCGTTACCGTTATGCTGTTTGCAGGTATATAATTGGCATTGAGCGATGGCGTAGATGTTGTCAGAGGAACATTAAGCGGAGTATCCGCAACCAGCGTCAGCGGTGTGGCAGCCGTATTTTGCAGTCCGGCATAGGATGCAAGACCTGTTGCCGCCGTTCCGGCAGGACCCGTAGCGCCCGTCGCTCCGGTAGGACCTGCAACGCCTTGTATTCCCTGTATGCCCTGCGGACCTGTTGCTCCTGTTGCTCCGATAGTGCCTTGCAGACCTTGTACTCCTTGCGGACCTGTTGCACCCGTAGGACCTGTCGCGCCCGTCGCTCCAGTAGGACCTGCAACACCCTGCAATCCTTGCGGACCTGCGGGACCGGTAGGACCTGCAATGCCTTGTATTCCCTGTATGCCTTGCGGACCTGTTGCTCCTGTTGCGCCAGTTACGCTTGTGCCTGCGGGACCTGTTGCGCCCGTAGGACCTGTCGCTCCGGTTGCTCCGGTAGTGCCTTGCAGACCTTGTACTCCTTGCGGACCTGTTGCACCCTGCAAACCTTGCAATCCCTGCGGGCCGGTAGAACCTGTTGCTCCCACAGGACTGGCAAAGCCCATCGGACCTCTCGGTCCCGTAGGTCCAGTTGCGCCTCTCGGACCTATTATCGGGCGTATTATAACTTCTCTGTCACGCCCGCGGCAATTGTTTCTGTTGTTTCCGTTACAGCAAAACATAAATTTCTCCTTTACTTACGTTTTATGACGTGTATTCTCCAAACGTACTTGGGGTACATATCATTACTGTATACTATTTTTTATATACAATTACTGTTACCGTAACGGTAATTGCAATACCTGTCTTTGGGGTGCAAAGTAAAGGCTGCTTACCCGTTTGGTGCGGCGGCGCATATAATGTAATATGAAAACTCTTTCCGTCGCAATGATTGTAAAAAACGAAGAACGCGTGCTTTCCCGAATACTATCCTGTTTGACTTTTGCCGACGAAGTGGTGGTAGTAGATACAGGTTCTACCGATAGCACTTGCCAAATAGCCCTAAGTTTCGGCGCAAAACTGTACAACTTTGTCTGGATTGACGACTTTGCCGCGGCGCGCAACTTCGCTTTCAAACAAGCAAAATGCAATTACGTAATGTGGCTGGATGCCGACGACGTAATTTCATACGGAGATATTCAAAAGATTACCGCTTGGAAACAATCGGATAGCCTGCCCGACACCGTCATGGCGGAGTATTGCGTAGGCGAGGGCGAAAGGCAGTCGTTTGCGTTTTTCCGCGAGCGCATTTTGCGTAACTGCGCTGCGGCGCATTGGATGGGACGAATACACGAAACAATTGCTCCCTTTGGCAAAATAGAGTATGCCGATTTCAAAATACGACATTGTCCCGTGGAAACGCACACCATGCGCAATCTGAAAATATACGGCAAAATGTTGGAAGAAGGCGAAATTTTTGACGAGCGCAATACCTATTATTATGCGCGGGAACTGTACGCATCGGGAAATGTCCGTCAAGCGCAAAAGTATTTCAAAAAGTTTCTGCGTAGCGCAAACGGATACTTTATCGATAAAATAGGCGCGCTTGTAAGTTTATCGGATATCGAAGTTTCCAAGGGAAACTTTCTTCAAGCCAAAAAGTATCTTACGCAAACTTTTGCTTACGGATTGCCGCGCGCCGAAACGTGCTGCAAGTTGGGCGCGTTGTTTTTGAAGGAAAACGATTTTGCAAAAGCGGCGTACTGGTACGAACTTGCGCTTAGGTGCAACGACAAAGAGGGGTTTATAATTAGCGATTACGGCGACTTTGTACCGTATGTGCAATTGTGCATATGTTATTACAACACAGGCGACGTTGCAAAGTCTTATGAATATCACAGACGCGCATTTGCGTTGCAGCCCGATAATGCCGCCGTCAAGCACAATCAAGAGTTTTTTGCCGCTATGGGAATAACCGACGGCGGAATTTAATCTGCCTAAATACGCAGAATAATTAGGCATAGCGGTCGTGCACGGGCTGTATCTGCGGAAAAGTCAGTTGCGCTTTGGCAAACTACAAAAGTACATTTGTAACCGCCGACGTCAAATACCGCTGATGAAGCGTATTTCATAGCGGAGATATAAAAATTACGTTATAAATTCCGCCGCAAATATATTCGGCATAAACAAATATGCGTTCCGCAAAGTTTATACTTGCGAAACGCATATTTAAATTCAAATATTAAATTTAGTTGGCAAATAGGTTTACTGCAATTTGCCGACGGATTTTTGCCTTTGCCGCCGCATATCGCCGCTGCGGCAATACTCGTTGTCCAAGTTGCTCCGCGTTGCGGCAATCTCGATATTGCATAACGGTTATGTTTGTTTTTAACATCGGCGCGGTTGATTTTGTTCAGTTTACGCTGTACAGCAATTCGCCGTACGTGGGCATAGGCCACAACTCTTTGGGACAAACCGTTTCCAATTTGTCGGTAAACGCGCGTATTTCTTCCATTAAGGGCAAAATTTCGTTTTTGCACAGGTCGGCTTGAAGTGTTATGCCGACGGCATTTTGCGCCGACTCAATGGCGTTTTGAAGATGCGCGGTTTTTTCCGAGGCGGAAACAATCAACTCTGTGATTTGGCGTATTTTGTTTTGCTCGTAAGAGTTATCCAATGTTTCGCTTATTTCGCGTTTGGATTTTGCCGTTTCGGCAAGCAAGCGTACGTACTTTTCCGCCGAAGGCAGTATTTCTCTGTTTTCCATTTCAACAAGAGTCAACGCTTCGATTTCTATTGTTTTGCAGTAGTTTTCAAGCAATATTTCCTGCCGCGATTCTATCTCGCGCTTTGTAAATATTCCGTGTTTTTCAAACAGCGCGATATTCTTTTCCGCAGTAAGCGTTTTGAGCGAATCGGGCGTGGTGCGTATATTTGCCAATCCGCGTTTTTCCGCTTCGGCAACCCAAGCGTCGGAGTAACCGTCCCCGTTAAAAATTATTCTGCGGTGCTTTGTGAGCGTTTGGCAAATCAACTTGTTCAGCGCGTCGTTGAAATTTTCCGCTCGTTCGAGTTTATCTGCAAATTCGCACAGGCTTTCGGCAACGGCGGTATTTAGTATGGTGTTGGGGTCTGCAATGGAAAACGACGACCCCGGCATACGGAACTCAAATTTATTGCCGGTAAATGCAAAAGGCGAAGTGCGGTTTCTGTCGGTATTATCGGCAGGGATAAGCGGCAGCGAATCCACGCCGACGTGCAGTTTGCGCTTCTGTGCGGATTTTGCTTTTTCTCCGCTTATTACGGCATTTATAACATATTCGAGGTCATCGCCCACAAATATTGAAATTATTGCCGGCGGCGCTTCGTTTGCGCCCAAGCGGTGGTCGTTACCCGCGCTCGATACTGATACTCGAAGCAAATCTTGGTAGTTATCCACGGCTTTTATGACGGCGGACATTAGCAGCAAAAACTGCGCGTTGTCTTGCGGAGATACCCCCGGTTCCAACAAATTTACACCGTTGTCGGTCGCAATTGACCAATTGATGTGTTTGCCGCTTCCGTTAATGCCCGCAAACGGCTTTTCGTGAAGCAGACACGCCATATTATTTCTGTCTGCAACCTTTTTCATTATTTCCATTGTAAGTTGGTTTTGGTCGCAGGCTATGTTTGTTTGCGTGTAACAGGGAGCCAGTTCGTGCTGTGCGGGAGCAACCTCGTTGTGTTCGGTTTTTGCAACTATTCCCAGTTTGAGCAGTTCTTCGTCTACTTCGCGCATAAATTTTGCCACGCGCGGCTTTATCGCACCAAAGTAGTGGTCGTCCATTTCCTGACCTTTGGGCGGTTTTGCACCTATAAGCGTTCTGCCCGTGTAAACAAGGTCTTTTCTTTTGAGAAATACCGATTTGTCTATCAAAAAGTATTCTTGTTCCGCGCCGACGGTGCTGCATGCGCGCACTCCGTCGCTGCCGAACAGTTTGAGTATGCGCGAAACCTGTTTGTTAAGCGCTTGGTTGCTTCTGAGCAGCGGCGTTTTTTTGTCCAGAGTTTCGCCAGAGTAACTGCAAAATGCGGTCGGTATAAACATTGTTCCGTCTTTGATAAATACATATGAAGTCGGGTCCCAAGTAGTGTACCCGCGTGCCTCGAATGTTGCGCGTATACCACCGCTGGGGAAACTGGACGCATCGGGTTCTCCCTTTATCAATTCCTTCCCGCGGAATTTGTTCAGCATTTCGCCCTGTTTGTCAATGGAAACAAAACTGTCGTGTTTTTCGGCGGTAATACCCGTCATCGGTTGAAACCAATGAGCGTAGTGCGTCGCCCCCTTTTCCAACGCCCACTGTTTGAGCGCGTCGGCGTAAACGTCGGCAACTTTGTCGGACATCGGACAGCCGTCGGACATTGTTCTTTTTACTGCTTGGTAGACTTCTTGCGGCAGTCTTTCGCGCATTGTTTTGTCTCCGAATACGTTTTGCCCGAAAATATCCGCGACGTTGTAACTTTCCATATAAACTTCCTTTTTTGCTTATGAAGGCAAATTATTCTTGCATTACTATATGCCGTAAATGCCGCGTAAGTGCGCATATTCGGCAAGTTGCTTTTGGGGGTTCAATTTGAATTGTAATGCTTATTTTTCGATGTGTCAACCGATTTGCATTGCAAAAACGACATTGCAAATAAAATAAAAATACCGTCCGTTTTCGTTATTAAAGAATTGACAAATCGCAGCCTTGCTAATATACTTTTGACATTATATTTTGTTGCAAAGACAGTGTTATTCGGCATATGTTGGGGCAGGCATATGTTACATACCACAATATATACGTATTTGAAAAAACATTAACAGAAATACAAACGGGGGGGGAACAATGACAAAATACATTTTCGTAACGGGCGGAGTAGTAAGCGGACTCGGCAAGGGAATAGTAGCCGCAAGCGTCGGCAGATTGCTTAAACAGCGGGGGCTTGCGATTGCCTCGCAAAAGTTAGACCCCTATTTAAACGTCGATCCCGGTACGATGAGCCCCTTTCAGCACGGCGAAGTATACGTTACCGATGACGGCGCGGAAACCGACCTCGATTTGGGACATTACGAACGCTTTACCGACGAAAATCTAAATAAGTTCAGCAACCTCACCTCAGGACGCGTATACAACAACGTGCTGGGCAAGGAGCGCAAAGGCGAGTATCTCGGGCATACGGTGCAGGTCATTCCGCATGTTACCGACGAAATCAAGTCGTTTATCTATTCGGTAGGCAAAAAGACCAAAGCCGACGTGGTAATAACGGAAATAGGCGGTACTACTGGCGATATCGAAAGTTTGCCTTTTATCGAAGCCATACGTCAGGTTTCGCGCGAAGTAGGGCGCGACAACTGTCTGTTTATGCACGTGACGCTTGTTCCCTTTATCGACGGTTCCAACGAATACAAGTCCAAACCGACGCAGCACAGCGTCAAGGAACTGCAAGGGCTGGGAATAAGTCCCGATATTATTTTGTGCCGTTCTGCCGCAAAACTGCCTAAGAGCATCAAAAACAAAATTTCGATGTTTTGCAACGTCAAGCCCGATTGCGTAATAGACAACACAACCGTCAAGTTTTTGTACGACGCTCCGCTTATGTTGGAGGAAGAACATCTTTCGGAAATTGTCTGCCGCGAACTCAAACTGCAAACCGCGCCTCTCGATATGTCGGAATGGAAGGAAATGTGCAAAAGAGCCAAAGTCAACCGCAAATCCGTCAAGATTGCCTTGGTAGGCAAATACGTGCAGTTGCACGACGCATATCTGTCGGTAGCGGAAGCCCTTCACCATGCCGCCCTTGCCAACGGAGTAAAGGTGGAAATCGATTGGATAGAGTCGGACGGATTGACCGCGCAAAATGTAGCGGAAGTATTAGGCAATGCCAACGGAGTTATAGTCCCCGGCGGATTCGGCGAAAGAGGCATAGAAGGAATGATAGAAGCGGCAAAATATTGCCGTCAAAACAATATTCCGTATTTCGGAATATGTCTGGGTATGCAGATTGCGGTAATAGAGTACGCCCGCAACGTCTTGGGATATGCCGACGCCAACAGCAGCGAATTTGACGAAAACAGCAAACACAAAGTAATTGCGCTTCTCAAAGAGCAGCAGGGCGTGGAAGATATGGGCGGTACTATGCGGTTAGGGGCATATCCGTGCGTAGTACAAAAGAATACCAAGTTGGAACAGGCATACGGCAGACGCGATATTTCCGAGCGTCACCGTCACAGATACGAATTTAACAACGAGTTCCGCGTTGCGTTTACGGAGAGCGGAGCAACCTTTTCCGGCTTATCTCCAAGCGGCGCACTTGTCGAGGCATTTGAAGTGACAAGCAAGCGTTTCCATGTAGGCGTGCAATATCATCCGGAATTCAAATCCCGTCCCAATGGCGCGCACCCGCTGTTCAAATTGTTTATTGCGGCAAGCGCAGAGTGATTTTGTACAACGGTTTAAAGTTACAACCGTATTCGGCAGCAGCGTCGACTGCTGCCGTTTTGCGGAAATAACGCAAAAATTATATGGCATTAGTGCGCAAAATCGTTAACGACGCGTAAAGTCATATTACACGGCAAAGTGAGCACAGTTAATCGGGCTTGCAACACCTGTGCTGTATACTTTCTGTCGGCGTACCGCAGATTTCAAATTCATCCGTACGGATAGAAATGTATCAAAGGAAATTTTATGAAACAATTTGTCAAAGGTTTGCCTCCCGTGTTCGACAAAAACAGCAATGTTCTTATATTAGGCAGTTTTCCGTCGGTAAAAAGCCGTGCGGAAGGATTTTTCTACGGTAATGCGCAAAACCGTTTTTGGAAAATTCTTTCCGCCCGCTACGGCAGAAATTTAAACTGTATCGAGGACAAAAAGCAACTGCTGTGCGATACAGGCATTGCTTTGTGGGATATTGTAGACAGTTGCAATATAGAAGGTTTCCAGGATAGTTCCATATCCGACGTGACGCCTGCCGATTTGTCGGAAGTATTAGGTAACTGCAACATAAAGATAATATATTGCAACGGTCAAACGAGTTACAAATTGACGCAGAAGTATTACGGCAATTTGACTGTTCCGACGGTGTGCCTGCCGTCCACAAGTCCGGCAAACGTGTCGTTTGATGTGGTCAAATGGAACGACGCGCTAAATTACATAGACGATTTGCGCAAACGGTAAGCAAAAAATTTTGCAGACGCGCTTTACCGTCGGTAGTAATGACAAAGCATTTTGACTTGACATAACGCCGCCCGATTGCTATTGTGTTGCAACGGCGGCTTTTTTGTGTTATAATAGCATACATAACGACAGTTAACTGAATTTAACTGCGTTTAATTACTGCTAACTGCTCGTTATTACATCGTATCACGCAATAAACTAAGTGTTTTTGAAAAATTATATTCGTGTACGATATAATTAAAAACGCAACCAAGTTTAAGTAAGTTTAACGTCACTTAACTACTGCTAACTACCATTATACAACACATCACGCAACCGAATATGTTATTTGAATTTAACTGTATTCGTGTGTGTTATATAATAAAAAACGCAACCAAGTTTAAGTAAGTTTAACTACGCTTAACTGTTGCAAATACAATCACGGCGCATTCACGGTGCAACAATCGCGTGTGCGTTCTTTGGGAGAAAACAATGACGGAATTTGAACAACTGTATACTATGTACATCAAACGCGACGGAGCGGATAAACTATTGGAATATCTCAAAAAAAGCGATTTTTTTACTGCGCCGGCAAGTTCCAAGTTTCACCTCGCGGAGGAAGGCGGATTATCCAAACATTCCGTAAACGTGTACAATAGGCTGCATAACCTTATCAAAAGCGAGTACGGCGACGGTTACACCGCTAAGTACAGCGACGAAACAATAGCGGTGGTTTCGCTTTTGCACGATTTGTGCAAAGTAAATTATTATGTGACGGAAACGCGCAATGTCAAGGAAAACGGCACTTGGGTACAAAAGTCGTATTATTCTGTAAACGAAAGGTTTCCGTACGGACACGGCGAAAAGTCGGTGTTTTTGGTTAACCAGTACATAAAACTTACCGCCGAAGAAGCCATTGCAATCAATTGGCATATGGGCGGTTTCGATATGCGCGTCAGGGGAGGTAGTTATTCGGTAAGCGAAGCATACGAAAAATACAAATTAGCATTGTTTCTGCACGTTGCCGACCTCGAAGCAACGTATTTGGATGAAGAAAAGGGGGTAAAAAGATGACGTTACTTGAAAGATTTTTGAAATACGTACAAATAGATACGCAGTCCTGTCCCGACGTCGATACCGTACCCAGCACGCAAAAGCAGTTTAACCTCTCTCGCGCGCTTGCGGAAGAACTTACGCAAATGGGTGCGACGGATGTCAAGTGCGACAGTCACGGTTATGTTTATGCTACCGTTCCCGCAAACGTAAAGGGAAACTACGCTCTCGGGTTTATCGCGCACGTAGATACGTCGCCTGCGGTTTCGGGCGCAAACGTCAAGCCGCAGATGTTTGGCAATTACGACGGCAAAAGTATAAATTTGGGTTGCGGCACGGTGCTTTCGCCCGACGAATTTCCCGAACTTTCCGAGCACGTCGGCAAAACCTTAATAACGGCAGGCGGCGACACTCTTTTGGGAGCGGACGACAAAGCGGGCGTTGCGGAAATAATGACGCTTGTACAAACATTGCTTGCCGACCCATCGATACCTCACGGCACGGTAAAGGTTGCTTTTACTCCCGATGAGGAAGTAGGAATGGGCGCGTCGCTGTTCGACGTGCAGGGCTTTGCCTGCGACGGAGCATATACCGTAGACGGCGGCGGATTGGGCGAATTGGAATACGAAAACTTCAATGCGGCAGGCATTCGGGTAAAGATAAACGGCAAATCGGTACATCCGGGCAGTGCAAAGGGCAAAATGGTAAACGCTTTGCTTGTGCTTACGGAGTTGCAAAATCTTTTGCCTGCATTTGAAAATCCCGCATATACCGAGGGGTACGAAGGATTTTATCATTTGGATTCGGCAAGCGGAAGCGTGGAAAGCGCAAATGCGGCATATATAATACGCGACCACGACAAAACAAAGTTTCAAAGCAAAAAAGACTTTTTTGCAAAGTGTGTAGATTTTTTGAACGTCAAATACGGCGCAGGCACGGTGGAATGCGTAATAAAAGACAGTTATTACAACATGAAGGAAAAAGTTGAACGGCATATGCACTTGATAGACAATGCCGTCAAGGCAATGCAGCGCGCAGACGTTACGCCCAAGATTGTACCCATTCGCGGCGGCACCGACGGCGCAACGCTTTCCTACAAAGGCTTGCCGTGTCCCAATTTGTTTACGGGCGGTTACAATTTCCACGGCAGATACGAGTATATACCCCTCGAAGATATGCAAAAAGCGGTGGATACGTTGCTCAATTTGGTGGATATCTACAAAGATAAATAACTCGGCATATGCGTTGCTCGTCGAATGCAACAGACGGTTGCATTGCGTAAGGACACTGCTGTGTGTGCGCGTGGTGAGAGCAGGTTTGCGAATATGTTCAAATATGTACAAGCGTGCATATAGCCGAGAGGGTTTCTTATCGGCTGTAATTGTTTACAATTCCAAACCGTTTGCGAATAATTACAATAGTAAGCGAAAGTAAACAAATAGGTATTTTGCGCAATACGCTCGGACGTATTTCGACGAAAGGTTATCTTGTTTCTGTTATTAAATTTACGGACAACAAAAATGGCGAAGATAAACGTATCTTCGCCATTTTATTTTTACTATTACGGGTTCATTAGGCGTAATATTGCAAAGTGCTTTTGCTCTTATTACTATAACTAATGCCGTGCCGCAATATATGTCGGTTAACTAATGCCGCCGAAAAGATATTATTGTTTTATTACCGATGTGTTTGCACGTAAAAATACTCTGTATTTTCGTCGTTGCGCTTTGTTCAATCGGTAATTATCATAGGCAAATCAAACGGGTATGCGTATTGCAGGTAATCCGTTTGTTTGTTGCGTTTGACGCAATTTTCGTCCAGCAAAACGGCATTTGCCAAAAACATCGGATTGTTTGTATCTTTCACATCGAACCTCCGTTGTCAAAAGGCAGTCCAAAGGGGTAATTCAGCGCAATGTCCAAATTTGCCCCGAATGTCGGATGCATATGCTTGTAACAGTATGCGTCGCCGAGAAGTACCGCATCGCTCAAAAAATCCGTATACTGTTCGGTGGGTGTAGTGTCGCTCATCGTGTTTCTCCTTTGGCAGTCGGTTATGTCAGCGTCCGACGGTAGTGTTGTCGACTTTGCGGTTGCGCAGTTCTTCTACGGGGTGAATTTCCGTTTCGAAGCGGTAATCCTTACCGTTGTCCACAATATACTTTTTTATTACGTTGTGGCTTGCGACTTCGCTTTCCTTTACGTTGACTTCGCTTTGATAGTTGAAGAAATTTGCGTCCGGTTCGAGTTCGTTTACATTTACGTAATCTTCCTTTTTGGCGGTGATGTTTACCGTGTTTCTCAGTATTTCGCGAATATAACTTATGTTGGAGCGGAATGCAAGCAGTTCGGGGAATTCACCTTTGGGTATAACCTGCTGCCATACTTTGTTTTCGTACTTTTGCAGCATTTCCGACGCTGTATGAAGGTGCTGCAACTCGATGTTGAAATGCTGCTGCCAAATATCTTTGATGTATTTGTCCGTTTCGTCCTGCCACAGCGAGTAGTACAGATAACATTCGGTGTATTCGTGCATCAAAAGTTCTTCAAACCAAGTGCAGTTTACGTCTTTCAAACCGCCGTACAGCGAAACGTGCTGTTCTTCAATCATACCTATTTCGGTGTACAGTTGTCTGCCCAGTTTGTTTTGGTAAAATGCCGCCTGTCCCATGTAGTAGTTCATTGTCTGCTGTTCGGCGGCCGTCAATATGTTGAGGTCCAACTTTGTAAGCGCGGAAGCGTGCTTGAAGTTGACGTAACGCTTGATATCGTCTGCCGGATAGCGGTGTTCGGAAATGGTCGGACGTCCGGGCATAAGTTCCGTGTATTTGCCTACCAACTTCTCGGCAAGCACGCCTTTGTCCATTTCAAGCAAATCGGCATATCTGTACAAATGGTCAAAGTCTTCCAGAAGTGCAAAGTCCATTGCCTGCTTTACGTATTTGTCTGCTTCGCGCTGTGCAAAAATAGCCGTCAAATCTACGGCAAGTTGCTCGTAGCCTATCGAGTGTTCCAATATACCCTCGTTTATCGGCTTTAACGCCGCAATGCGTTTTTGCTGCTGCTGTTCCTGTCTGCGCATTACCGCAAGTTGGCGTCTTGCGTCGTTATCTGCGCAGTGACGGTGGAATTGGTGCGAAAACCACACGGCTTCGTATTCCGCGCCGTTGGCAAGTATTACGCGTACACGCGTGTAGGGGTCGACTTCGTACTTGTTGTACGGCTTGGGTGCAAGTTGTTTCCAATCAAAAAAGTTTTCGGAAACCTTTTGCGGCGCTTCGTTAAACGGATTGATATTCATTTTTTGTTTTCTCCTTTATTTTCGGTTTGCAAACAGTCGGCAAACCGGTTGCGGCAAATATTACGGTTACACGTATTATTGCCTGACGTTATTCGGCGTTTGCGTAGTTTGCACACTGTATTGCTAAGTGTTGCCAATATTAGATTTTTTACACAATTGCGTGCAAATTTGTTGTAAGTTGTAACTGCTAATGTTTGTTTGCCTGAAATTTAAAACAATATATTTGTGTAATAGTAAAAGCAAAAAAATTATCATAAACCGCCGCTTTTGCGTAATAAGCGCAAGCGGAGGTACATAAAATATCGTATAAAGCGACGGCTTGTCCGTTTCATAGAAATTGTGAAACACGTTGTCCACATTGCAATGTGGACTATTGTGGATAACTTTGTGGATAAGTGCACAACTAAGAGATTTTTGTGCGAAAATAGTCGGTTTTTAAAGCAAAACGGAGAAAAGTGTAAAATGACGTTAAAGGTGCTTAGCGGAAAAAAATTGGCATGGGCTTTGGCTGTGCTTTGTGCGGTTCAACTTGTGCTGACTGCGTATCTGTGCGTAAGCACATTCGGAAACGAGCAGACGTCGCTGCTGGATTTTACCGTTGTAATAGATGCGGGGCACGGCGGAATAGACGGCGGCGTAGTCGGTTTTGCAGGCACGCGGGAAAGCGACCTCAATTTGCAATATGCTGCAACTTTGGGAGAAATTTTCAAAAATTGCGGTTTCAACGTAGTGTATACGCGCACCGACAAAGGGGGATTGTACGGCACGTATTCGGCGGGATTCAAACGCCGCGATATGGAAAAGCGCAAGGAAATAATACTTGCTTCCCGTCCCGACATAGTAATTTCCGTGCACATGAACAAGTTTGGCGACAGTTCCCGCAGCGGACCGCAGGTGTTTTTCCAAGAAGGACGCGATGACGGCAAACGTCTTGCAGACAGCGTGCAACTTGCTCTCAACAAATTTACGGGCAATTCGCACGCCGCGCTCCGCGGGGATTTTTACGTAACGCGCGCGGCAGACGCGGCAAGCATAATTGTGGAATGCGGGTTTTTGAGCAATCCCGACGAGGAGCAAAAACTAAACACCGAGCAGTATATGCGCAGTTTGACGGAAATCGTCTTTGAGGGGGTAATGTTATATTTGTATTCGTTGTGACGGCAAAACTGCTTGACTAATTCCAAAATGCGGTTACAATTACTTTTATGGATATGATAAGCAAAGTAACCGATTACCTTGACGAACTCAAAATAAACTACCGTTTGCTAAGACACCAAGCCGTAGTAACCACGGAAGAATCCAAACGAGTCGTTCACGTAGATAACTGCGCGTCTTGCAAGAGTTTGTTTGTAAAGGACAAAAAAAGCGACAATTACTATCTTGTGGTTTTGCTGTTCGATAAGCGCGCCGATATGCGCAAATTGGCGTCTTACGTAAACTGCGCCAAGTTTGAATTTGCGACGGAAGAAGCGCTGTGGAACAAACTGTGCGTACACCGCGGTTCGGTATCGCCGTTTGCGTACCTCAACGAAACGGACGGCGACGCGCCTCTATTGATAGACAGCGACGTCTTTAATAGCGAGTATGTCAAATTTCATCCTTGCGACAACACGGCTACGGTTGTGGTAAAAAC
>JAMPHX010000033.1 GCA_023663205.1 Corallococcus sp.
GTTAAAAATTGGATTTTGGGGCACGTTTTGGGGCATAAAATTAGTATTTTAATTTCGCCCCTTCTTTTAAGAGAAACTCGTCGGATAGATCCGTATAAGTGTCTCCTAATGCGCCCAACGAATGTCCTACAAATTCGTTACGGGCAACGTCCGCTACGCCGCATTCTTGGCAACGGGTATAAAACGTTGTGCGTAAGTCGTAAAGTTTGTTGTTGGATAATATTTCGTGGAAGCGTTCGCGAATACGGTTTTGAACGTAGAATTTCAGTTCGGTTACACCGTTAAGATACAGTTTTAACATCGGCGTTATAGGTATCTTTTTATACTCCACTTTACCGTTTTTGCGTTTGCTGTTTATTGTTACAATAAAGTCGCCTTGTATTTTAGCAAAGTAGTATTCGTTGGGACGCATACCTGTATACAACGCCACCGCAAACATAAGTTGGTACGGCGTGTTGGCAGTTTCCGCAAGCAACGTTTGTTCCTGTGCTTTGGTTAAAGCCGAACCGTGCTTGCGTTCGTGCTTTTGCTGAAAGACCAAGTCCATTGGGTTTGCAGTTACTATGCCGTGTCGCATTGCCATCTTAAATATTCCGTTTAACAAACCGAATGCGTCCTCTGCCGTTTTGTATTTTTGCTGTTCGTTAAGATTATCTATAATTTTTTGACAATCGAACGTGGTTATACTTTTTAGTGGCGCGTTTTCAAATACAGGCTTTAAGTGTAAGTTATATTTACCGAGCGTTACCTTGTACGTTTTAGATACGACCTTGCGTTTGTAGTATGTTTCGAAATAGTAACTTGCAAATTGATGAAAAGTTGTGGGTACGGCAGATACCGAATTCTTTTTACCAGCCTTTTCCACTTCGTTTAACAACGCAATAAACTTGTCCTTTGCTTTTTGCGCGTCGTTGGCGGAAGCGCAAACGTTGTAACCATTACGCCTATACCGTATTTCGTAGTTCCATGTGTTTTTACCGCTTTTCCTTTGGCGGATATGGGCTGTACAGCCCTGTACTCTAAATTCTTTTTTGAATGTTTTGGGCATTTTTGAAATCTCCTTTTCGGAAAACTTCAAAGCGCTTTTGTCAGTTAATTGTTTTGTTTGTAAATCCGAAGGTCGTTCGTCGATTTTATTAAAAGCGATACTATCCGCCGTAGCCTTAAGTATGCTCCGCCCCACTTCGTTGCTTCCTTCGGGTAAAGATTTGAGAGTCTTTAAGATGTTATCTAAATCTTGATTGGTCAAGTATTCTTATTCGGGCGAAATTATTTGTCCTTATTGCGTTGAATACTATGTTCTCTTTCCATTGCATTCCTCCTTTTGGTTAATTATTTTGCTTATCTTTTGCGAATTGTTGTAATTCGCTTTCGAAAAAATCATCGTAACCATCCATAATTTTGGCTAACGACAAATCGTGTTCGGCTGCGTCGTCTAGTAAAGACTTGTAGCCTGCCTCAATAAGTTGCACTTTGGTATAACCGTACTTTTTGAGAAAGTTATCTATTTGTTCCGCTTTCTCTCTCGGTACGCTTGTTCCCCATATCTTACACTTTGCCTTACGTTCCTCTTTGTGAGCGTCTTCGTATCTCTTGTCCTTGATTGATCTGCTTGTAGACATTGTTTTACCTCCGTTTATTGTTGCGTCGTATTTATACGATTGATTGCATTATACCACCTATCGGGTACGGAGTCAAGAGGTTTGAGTAAATTTCAGTACGGAAGGTCGTCGAAATAGAGTTCGTCATATTGGTCGTTAGGTTCACGGTTAAAGCGTTGCTGCTGTTGTTGGTTAGTATTCTTTATTAGAGAATAACTCTGTCCGCGTTTGGCGTTATACTGTCTGGATATGCGTTTATAGAAGTCTTCCTGTAAGTCCGAAAAAGAAGTAAGTCCTCCGCGTTGTTTCCAAAACTCGGTATGAGATAGACGGGGTTGGTATACGTCGTTGTGGAATGTATAAATTGGTGTATCAAATTCGTCGCGTAATTGCAGTTTTGAGCCTTTGGCACTGCGTACGTTCGACATTACCTTGCTTTGCCACTGTTCGGTTATTGGCAGATAATATACGAATAGATTTCGCCTGTTCGGCTCGGTTACGGTTAACGCGCAGATAATGTTTTTATCCGTATGCAAGTAACCTATTTTATCTATTGCGTACTTGTAGCAATTGATGAAGTACATTCGTATTTCGTCTTTATCCGGAAAACCCGACCAAAATTCATGGTTGCCGCCGAATTGGAGACATTCCAATACTATGTTCTTTCCTCTATTGTTCAGTTGGACGTTGAGAGACTTTATTACTTCCTGCCATGCCTGTTCGATTGGCTTGTCCATACGTTTGAGATACTTGACTGTAAACTGCTGTTCGCAGTTATGTAAGTATTCGTCTATATTGGGTAATTCGTTCCTCTTGTGCGTTATTACCGAAATTGTAGCGTGTTTATCCCGTACCCTATTGCCGTCCTGCTTCGGCAATAGAACATACTTGTTCCTGTAATACTTCGGTGCTTGATATATTCTGTTTCACCTCCTTTGTATGTATTTGCAAGGATAAAGCAAAATCGGTCCCGTAAGGAAACCGACTTTTGATCTTAGTCTATTATGTTGTAAAAAAATATCCCTACAAGAGGTATACCAATTTTCACCCATAAATTTGACAAATATAAATATTTTGTATTGAAAAATTATTTCTTGTGGTAAAACTTATCTTTCTTGGCTTGCTGCTCGGCTTTCATTTTTTTGACGATTTCTCCTTGAAATTGAATATCCTGTTTGGAAAACTTCTCGTCGTAGTAGCCCGGAATGAATTTGTATAACGACCAGTCCCAATCGCGAAAACCGCAAGGGTTATCCGGATCGTAGAGTTTTTCTATTGTAAGCGCCGTATCTTCTAAGGGAGTATTTTCTCCGTTGTAGGAATATTTATTACGCTTTTGTTTGCCCGTTGGTGTGAATACGGGCTCGCGGATAATTAGTTGCTTGTTTTCCAAATTACGTAAATGCGTTTGAATTGTGCGGACGGATACGTTAAGAAGTTTGGCGAGTATTTGCATATTAAGGGGTTGACCGTTATTGGCGCGAATGTAATTGAGAATCATCTCCTCGCGATCGGAAGGAGTAGGTTTTCTGTACTCCGGCTCTATCTGATCGTCCCAACCGTCGTTCTTTATTTTACGTTTGTCTACAAATTCTACTATGCCGTATCCTTTACGTTTCATAACGGTATTTTAACATAAAACCTATTAAAATTCAATTGAAATACACCTACCGCTGCCTGTGGCAAAAATGGGCATTTTTTCGATGCCTAAGCAGGATAAGGAAGGTGGTACTTTCCGCACCACCTTCGTCTCTTAACAAGCGGGAAACCCGCCTGTATTGTTGTTAAAAATTTGAGTTTTTACCTATTCATAATATTCATTAAATCGTTATAAGTTGTTGCGACGTCGTAGCGGACGGTACCGTTGTTGATACTTGCAAACAACTTCTTTGCGCAACTTATCTTTGCTGATTCTACTTTCTTTAATTGCAAACTCTCCATGCTGCCTTTTGTTTCGGCAATAAAGTAAATGTACTTCACCGCGCCTTCGTAAAACGCTATAGCCCAGTCCGGCGAATAGTCTCCAACGGGCGTTGGGATCTTAAACGAGTGCGGCAGTTTGGCGTACACACAAACTTTGCCTTCGTCACGTTCTAAGTCAATAGCAAAATCTTTCTCCGTCTTGCTGTCAATTACTACATACGGCGTAATGTGCTTGTCCGCTTTCACTACCCTGTCAAAATCTATTACGCCCTTTTCCGCCGTGAAGATATCGCTTGTATACGGTTCCTCGTCTGTAACGTTGTATTTTATTTCATCGACAATCATCGTTGCCTTTTGTTCGTTAATGTAATTTGTGGCTTTGTTGATAAACTCCTCGGGATTGTTCTTAAACATTGCAAACACTTCGCGGCTGATACCTTTCAAAATCCTTGCAACAGTCTTTCGTGTAAGCGTTGTTCCCTGACTGATTTTACCAATCAAATCGTACGTAACGTTGGATCGACCGGTATTACGTAGCGTTGTGGTACGAGTTTTGCCTTCCGTAAAGTCAACGGAATCCTTGCCTTGACTACCTACTGTGCGAACGTATGTTACTTCCGTAACGTACATTTTTTCGTCAAGCGCACTAATTGCCTTTTCGACAAGTTCATCACTGTCAAACGATACGGTATAGGCGTATTTATGGTTGATTCGCTTCCAAAGCGCTTGAAATTCCTTCTTGGCAAAGTTTTCGTTCAACTTGTTTTGCGTAATCTTGGGATTGTTTGCAGGAACGATAATTTCCGCAAGTACCTTTTCATCAAATACGCCCTGAACAAGTTTGTGCACGCCGTCCGCAATTTCGGCAATTTCCGGCGGAAGCGTTGCAAAAGCGCCGCTTTCCTGCGCGTATCTATACTTATCCGTTACGTTGCCGTCGTAGTCTATGTAACCGTTGTAACCTAAATAGCGTTCGATAATAACCGCTTCCTCCTTGGTTATTTCGTGCGGCTCGCCGTTCAATTTGACAACCTTACCCACAAAGTATTCTCTCGTAGCCTTTGTCGGGCGTTCATAAAGCGTTTCTTTAATTTCCTTTTGCAAGCCGCCGACAAACGTTTTGTAACTGTCGCTTGCAATTACCGTAAGTACGTTTATGTCGTGTACTTTTAGTCCGTGCACCGATCCGTCAATCCTATCGCCATAACGGTTGACGCACAATCTCATACCGCGCCCGACTTCCTGACGTTTGTTAACTTCACTGTTGGATTGCTTGAGAGTGCAAATTTGGAATACGTTGGGGTTATCCCAACCTTCACGCAATGCCGAATGCGAAAAGATAAAGCGCGTAGGCTCTTCGAAGGACAATAACCGTTCCTTGTTTTTAAGTATCAAATCGTAAGCTGATATATCGTCGCAAATGCCGCGTTTTTCCACCGAGTTAACTGCGCGGTTGGTCTTTTTATCTATCGAGAAGTAGCCCTTGTGTACGTCGTGAACGCTGAACTTCTTGAGATAATTTATATACGGACTTTCGTAAACTGTTATATAGCCGTTGAGAATATCCACATATTCCTGCTCGAACATCTGCCCAAAGTCGCCCAACAACTCCTTGCCGTCCTCATCATACTGTCTGTAATGCGCAACTTCGTCAATAAAGAACAACGACAAACACTTGATGCCCAAGTTAAACAACTTTTCTTCCTTTTCGAAGTGCGACAATATAGTTTCGCGAATTTGAATACGACGCATATCGCGCTCGGATATATCTCCGCGCACTTCGCCAACAGCAAGCGTAATTCCGTTTAGGAAAGTTACCGTGTTGTTTATTGGATTGATTTCCTTGACGACGTAACCGTTCTTGTACTGTTCAAGCGGCGGCATATTACCGCCTGCAGATAATTCATACAAATTGTCGTTTACGCCGACTATACGCGTTTCACGATTGATACTCTTGCTGTAATTTATTTCGAAAGTCATACGCGCCATAGGCGGCTTTTTAGGATCGAGCAAGATTTGCGAAAGATACACGAATCCGTCCGTGCCGCGCAAATTACGCAATTCGAAGCCTTTTACTTCTATTCTTTTAACAAGTTTCTTTTGATAAGCGTCTAACGCATCCAAAACATAAACAAGGTTGTGTACGTCCTTGTGCGTTGCCGAATAATTAAGCGCAAACAACGGCTTAAATAACTTGATGCTTGCTTGCGTTGCGTCGCCGCCGAGTTTTTGCGGTTCATCGAGTATCACAATAGGACGGTTTGCCGCAATTACGTCAATAGGACGGCGACTGCCGAAACTGTCCTGCTTGCTGTAAATGATACGCGCGGCTTCGTTTTTTGCGCCTTCCTTCAAGGACGACGCAAACGCCTGCGAGTTGATAATCATAACGTAGATATCTTTGCTTGCAGAAAAGTTGTCCAACTGATTAAGATTCTTGCTGTTGTACACAAAATAACGGGCCTTTTTGCCATATTGCTCAAAAAAGTGTTCTTCCATTACGTCAAATGATTTTTTGACGCCTTCGCGTATGGCAATGCTCGGCACAACCACGATAAACTTGCTCCAGCCGTACTTTTTGTTCAATTCGAACATCGTCTTTATGTAGCAATACGTTTTGCCCGTACCCGTTTCCATTTCGATATCCAAAGCGCAACGACAGTTTGCGCCGAACGACTGAGAAAGAGCAACCGACTGCTTTATATTATTTTCCAATTGCAAGGCGCGGACGTTATCCAACAACTGCCCGACAGTCAGTTCAATTTCCGCATTGCCGAATCCGTTGCCGTCGCCACCGATAAAAGTTGTTTCGTCCTCGAATATCGAATATTGCACGTTACTTTGCATTTTGCATAAATCGCGCAGATACGAAACGCGATCGTTGAACGGCTGCCCGTCAAACGCCTTTACAACCGCTTCTACCGCTTCCGTTTGATATTTTTGTATCTTAAATTTGAATTTCATTTTTTATTCTCTTTTCTATAATCTAATTGCGTTAATATAAAATCAAAAATTGCATTTGTTCCCAAGCAAATATTGTCGACGTCAACACCATTAGAAAGATCGATTCCACTAGTAGGTGCTTCTATTTCAACAAACCATTTATTAGTCATCATTTTAAACAAATCCACCATTTGATATAATAATTTGATATGTTTTTTCTCTACGCCTTGAAAAATAGTTTCAAGCATTTCATGCGTAAATTTGTTACGAATTTGTTTTGCTTCTAAAAAGAAATCGTAATCTTCTTTACTAATGATTCCGTTGTCTTGTAAAAACAAGAATGATGCCTTCAATTCATCTTTGTTCCCCTTTTCATCAACTATACGGTTTTTAATTTTTGTATAATATTCTCTACTATATTTCATTTCCACCTTACCATCTACAGTATGAAATCCATTGCAGAAAAAAGCCTGAACATTACTTTTAACAAATTCCGTCATGCATTCATAAATGGCAATAAATAATGATATAGTATGAAGGTTTTTTGAGAGGTTATTCTTGTTTAGATTATTCAATATATCCATTACAGTACTTTCCTTATTGTATTTGGGCTATATGTAGCGAAGATTTGGTCGAAGTTGGTGGCAGTGGAGTCGTTGGCGAGTGAACTATCGCGGAACACTGCATAAAGTGGCTTTAATTGCGCGATAGTTTTTACAACTTCGTCGGTAATATCGTTATCGAAGCAAGCAATCAAGTCGTTATCGTCTACAATAAATACTTTTTTGCCGGCAATTTCTTTTTCCTCAATCTTTGCAGAAAGGGGCTTGCCGAGTTCAAGCATCACTTGGAACAACAAATCAAGCGGAGTGCGGTCCGGCTTGATATTGTCAGTCATATCATCGAGCAATGATTGACGATATTCTTCCGGACGATAGTAAACAGGTTGCATATTGGACGAATCCAGTTTTAACACGCGGAAACCGACGTCAAGGTTCTGCGCAAGCAAGCCGTTTTCTTGCTTGATTTTTGCGCCTGCCCTACGGATACGTTCTTTGCCGATTTCACAAATGTTTTTATATCCTGCCTTGTACGCTTCGCTCTTTTCGTCACAAACTTCCGGCAGTTGTACCATAATGAATTTACGGTGACCGCCGTCTTCGGCGTTTAATTGCATGACTGCGTGGGCGGTAGTTGCAGAGCCGGAAAAGAAATCAAGAATTAGACTATCTTTCTTACTACATATTGTTAACAACTTATGTAAAAGTACAGTTGGTTTAGGTGTGTCGAAATATTCACGATTACCTAACAGTTTAGAACACTCATCCTTAGCTGTTGCCAAAGAACCCTCATTAAGTAGCAAATTATAGTAAACATTTTCTGACTCTTCATAGTCTTCTGGACGTTTTATTCGTTTAACTTTATTGGCTTTATAATCAAAGTATAATTTTCCTTTGTCAATCATTTTCAACGCCGTACTTTCGCCCAATGTCCATCTCATATTTTCAGACGGGTAAAAAGCAACTCCGGTTTTAGGATCGGTTATTGCAAATTGCATAGTTTTTCTTTCGTATCCACCAAGATTTGTTTTTTCAATTCCTTCTAAGTTATACTTGCCAATTTCATCACAGAATTTATATTCGCGTTCAAAATTTTGATAATTCAAGTCCCCCGGTTTTTTATTATTAAAACATGCAATAACGTACTCTGTTAATACGCCCAAAACCCTCTCCGTGTTTCCTGCTCCGCCTTTCTTCTTCCACACAAAAACTTCAATATTTGATTTTCCAAATATTTCCTCACAAACTTTTAATTGATTCGCCAACTCATTATCAGCCATAGAAATAAGCAACACGCCATCATCACTCAACAAATCTTTTGCAAGGCGCAAACGCGGATAAATCATATTTAGCCAATCGGTATGGAATCTGCCGTTACTTTCAGGATTGGGAACAAGACGATTGCCGTAATCGTCATACTGTCCGCTGTTATCCGCATACTCGTCGCTGTCTTGCACAAAATCATCGTTATATACAAAATCGTTGCCCGTATTATACGGCGGATCTATGTATATCATTTTGATTTTTCCAAGATACGTTTCCTGCAACAACTTGAGTACATCAAGATTGTCGCCTTCGATATACAAGTTTTGTGTGTTGTCGAAGTCAACGCTTTCTTCCTTGCAAGGGCGAAGCGTAGCAGATATGGGCGTATTTGCGAGCAAAATGGCTTTTTGCTTATCCGGCCAAGTGAATTGATAGCGCAGTTCCTTGTCGTCAATCAACGTATCGGCAAGTTCCTGCTTGAGCACGTCAAAGTCAACAGCAAGCGTAGATTTGCCATCACGCAACACTTCCGTAACCGCATTTGGGAACAGTTGTTGTATTTTGATTATATTTTCTTGTATCTTATCTTTCGACATCATCTTAAGTTTTTCCATTATAATTACTCCTTCGCGAGTTTTAACACTAAGTAATTTCTTATTAGATACAAATTTGCTTTTATTGTATCATCATCTAACATATAAAACGGTTTAACGTTGGGATTTAGCGGCGAATTGAATGCACCCACCACTTCGTCCGTAGTATTGTGTTTTCGTATAATGCTTTCCGCCTTGCTTCTATCGAAAAATTGCGCATTAAACACCTTGTCAATTTCATTAATATCTTTTTCAATCCGCATCTTTTCAATTTCGTTATTGCGCATACATTTCTAGTTCCTTTTTCAATTCCTTTAATTCCGCGTTAAATTCAAAACGCTTTTTCGATTGTTTTTCGTTATCGACTGCACGCTGTAGTTTTTCTATCTCTTTTTGCAAGCGCAATATCTCACCGTAACGATTGACAAAGTCTTTTGTGCTTTCGCCTTTACGCGCGGTGATAGGTATAAGTTCGTCTATCATTGCAGTATAGATATCTTCAAGACAAGTAACGGTAGGCGGAAGTTGTATCAACTTGTATTCCGCCCAGTCGCTGGAATAGTATTTGCCGATTTTCATTCCACGCTCGCCGTACTCCTCGTACGCGCCGTAAAACATACCGTTGTTACCGTTGCGTAACGTAAATACCGTATGGAAGTTGGTTGCCTTGTCTAACGCGGATATAAACAGTGTTGGAACGGTTTTGCTGGTTAGCACAATCTCGAACACGTATATTTCCTTTACTTCGCCTCTTGCCGAAAAGTTGAGCGTATCCTCGTTTAGAACGTTGGTAAGCGTAACGGAAAGAATGTTTGCGGCATCTGCCTTAATTGCCTTGTCCGCGCCAACGACTTTATACAGTTCGGTCAACTTGAATTTTTTGTTTACTTGCGTTTTGCTGCTTAATTCAAACATTACTTTATCACCACGAAGGATATTAGTTCGAAGTCGTCCAGTCCTGTGATACGCTGTTGGAAAAGCACCTTGCTACCCGACTTGAACAGTGATTGCAGGTCGTTTTCCTCCTTAACCTGCACTATGCTTGCAACGGCGTCATCCAGCAAGACATTGTACTTGTCCATCTTGGCGCCGTCCTTTGTTTCGCGATTGAACGCGCGGCACAAGCGGGCAATGGGCTCCGTTTTGCCCTTGGAAGTTGTGCGCAAAACATCCAGCGTAGATTTTACGTCCAAGTGATTGCAAAGCACTTCGCCGTTTTCCTTGAGATAAACAAGGTAGAATGGGTGCAAACGGTTTTGTTTGTTGATATTTACGCCGTTGTTACGATTGCACAAAACGAATATAATGCCCGGTTCTATGCCTTTGCTTGCATCGGCCGCGACAACGGAGTGAAGCCCCGTTGTTATGCCTTTGGGATCGCCTTGCTCTTTGCGGTAGGCCACCAAGTCCATTACAAAGTCGTTAAGCCCCAAGTCGGTTATTGAGATATTGCCGTCCACGTCCTCAAGGTCTTGCAAAGTACCTTCCTGCAACTTCTTTAACTGCTCCTTGCGGTAATCCATTTCCTCTTCGTCCTCGGCAATAATATTGTCGTCCGCAGTTGCAGTGGCGTTTACTATCGTCATACGGGCAGATACGCGCTTGTTGAGATTGATATATTCGTCAAGCGAGATATCCGGCCAAAAGTTTACAAGTTGAATTTGCTCGTTTTTGCTGCCTATACGGTCAATGCGTCCGAAACGCTGAACAATGCGTACCGGATTCCAATGAATATCGTAGTTGATGCAGATATCGCAGTCTTGCAAGTTTTGACCTTCGGAAATGCAGTCAGTGCCGATAAGCACGTCAATTCCCCTGTGTTCGTTGGGGAAGATTACGTCCTTTTGTTTGGACAGCGGCGAGAACAACGTAAGTATCCTATCCGTGTAGGCGTTGCCGCCAACGTTGGTTTTGTTATTGTTGCCGCCGGCAACTTTTGCCGAATACAAGCCGTACTTTTCCTGCATATACGGGGCAAGCGTTTGATACAAGTAGTCTGCCGTATCTGCAAAAGCGGAAAATATCAAAAACTTTTTGTTACCTGCGTTGATGGGGTTAGATATTTTTTGCTCGATAAGTTTTTTAAGTTCTCCAAGTTTTTTATCTTCTTCGGGCGTTACGCGCAGCATTTCCGAATATATATCCGTAAGCAATTCTACGTCCTTTTCGATATCGCGCTTCCAAGTGAGAACGTCGATATCTTCGAGGTCGATATCTATGGTTTTGCCGGAAGATATTTTACTGAACGAATATATTTCATCTTCGTCGGGATCGTCCACAACAAAGACGTTCATATCCTTTTTGATAGACAGCGTTTTGTTGCCTGCAAGGTAGTCCTCGATAATCTTTAACGTATTTTTGTTGAGTTGGATTAGTCCGTCAAGCGTAAGTCTAAACGCATAAACACTGCTTTCCAAACGCTTTAGCAGGTTTATCGTCATTAATTTTTTGATACCGCTCTCGCGGTTCATTTGACGAGTTAAACCTTGACCTAACGAATTGGCGTTTTGATCCTCGCTGGACAAGTCTATTTGGTACTTTGTTTCGTATTTCTCAATCTTAGACGGAAACAACATTGCAAGCGGAGCATACACGCTCATAGTGGTTGCAAACAGTTTATCGTAAATCTGTTTGTAACTCATTACCGACGGATTGTCCGTTAGTTTTGGGGAACGCGACAATACGGGCAAACGAGTTGGAAACTTGCCGATATCGTTTGTGTCGTAGAACTTTTGAATATGCTTTCGGCTACGCGCGATTGTAACACTGTCGAGTATGACGGAAAAGTCAATGTCGAGTTTGTCTATCAAGTCTTTTGCGTGACGTTGCTTTATAGGCAGTTTGCTCCAAGCGTTAAATACTTTTTGAGCATTGTTGAATACAACTTGAACGGACTTGCCCAATTCCAGCGATTGACTCATTTCGTCAAGGTCGCCGCAGTAAGCCAGCATAAGTTGATTTTTGAGATCGTTGTAACGATTGTTGACAGGCGTGGCGGAAAGCATCAACACTTTTGTTTTGACGCCGTCTTGCATTATGCGTTTCATCAAAAAGTCGTAACGCGTATCCTTACCTTTGTGTACCGCCTTGTTGTTGCGGAAATTGTGGCTTTCGTCTATTACGACCAAATCGTAGTTACCCCAATTTACCGTTGCCAAATCAGTATTGCCGCTTTTGCCATGTTCGCGCCCTAGGTCTGTGTGGAAAAGCACGTCAAAACGAATACGGTCTTTGTAGAAAATGTTTGTTGTTTTGTTGCCTTGATACTGCGTCCAGTTTTGTTCCAAGCGTTTTGGGCAAAGAACAAGAATAGACTTGTTGCGCAGCGAGTAATATTGCATTACTGCAAGTGCAGTAAAAGTTTTACCTAAACCTACGCTATCTGCCAAAATGCAACCGTTGTAACGTTCGAGTTTGTTAATAACACCAACGGCTCCGTCCTTTTGGAAGTTGTACAACTTGTTCCAAATAAGGCTGTTTTTGAAACCGGTTGCTTCGTTAGGCATATGATCTTCGTCAAGGTCCTGCAAAAACTCTTTGAAAATATTGTAAAGAATTATATAATAAATGAACTCCGGCGAGTTTTCCTTGTAGCAACTTGAAATGTAATCGACAACCGCTTCGGTAATATCTTCCAACTTTGCTTCATCTTTCCACAAACGGTCGAATTCGCGAATAAAAAATTTACTTTGGTCGGCATCGTCCATTTTCATTATGCCGACAAGATTGCTGTTATTTCTTTCGTATCCCAGATCGGAGGTTGTGAAACCGTTGACAGGCATATAATGAATGCTGCTATCGCCTGACTCAAGATTTATCATGCTTTGCGTAATAACGGATTCTTTGAGTGTTTTGATTTTAACCTTATTGCGTATCCACTCCGCGCACTCGCGAGCAATGGCCTTTTGGGTCATTTGATTTTTTAATCTTAATTCAAAATCCGTTCCGCAAAGTCCTTTAGGGATGTAAAACTCTTTACGTTCGTGCCTGATATTGTCGCTTACTTGTTCTTCGACAAAACTGGGAACAGTAAACAAAAACTTTAACTCGTCAATTTTTTCGAGTTCTTCTTTTAGCGCAGCGTAAGCATAGATGGAAAAACACGACGCCGCTATACGCAGTTTGCTTCCGTTTTTTATCTCGCCTTTGAGGTCGTCGCCTAAAAGATTGCTTGTGTTGTTAATTATCTTTACCATTTGTACGCTCGCGATGTATATTTTTGCTTTTGTTACGCTATTATAATTATATGTGCAATGCACATTTTTGTCAATGTGCGTTGCACATATTTGATAAAATGAAAATATGGAATTTGGCAAAAATTTTAGAAAAATACGCAAAGAAAACAACCTGTCGCAAAAACAGGTTGCAGAAAAACTGGGAATTTACCAATCGAACCTTAGCGATTGGGAAAACGATCGTTCGCGCCCGAGTTACGAATTACTAATTGCGCTTGCCAAGATTTACGACACTACTTTATACGACTTGTTGGGGATCCCCGACGACCGATTTTGAAAAAGAAAACGCAAAAGAAAAAC
>JAMPHX010000034.1 GCA_023663205.1 Corallococcus sp.
AATTTTTCTATTATTTTACAAGCATTGACTTAACAAAATCCGGTAATTGTACTTTCAGTAATTTTTTCTCAACTTTGGAAGGTAATGAACACAGAGAATTATTACTTCAAATCGTATATTATTCTTTATTATGAATTTTACTGATTTGCACCGTCAATAACCTTTTGATTAGTCAAGCCCTTTATATAGTCATCGGGCGGACTTTCCACATAACAAACATAGGGCAATTGACTGTCGTCGGTTTTATATATTTTTACTTTAAGATTTCGCACACTGCCGACACCAATAACACAATTAAATACAAAAGTGTCCACATAGCCCTCTTTGCTAATACGCAAATTTATACAAAACCACTCCTTTATGGAAACGTCGTACCAATTTGTTGTTTCCTTAACAGCAATTGACGGCGAACGCCCCTTATTATCCGTATTAAACGTAATACTTTCCCCAATTACTGTGATTTGGGCATTGTGTACCGCATTTCCGCTTGTATCCACGACTTCAACCTTTAATACGTTTCCCTCGTCGGGCACGGCGTAAGCGTTTCTGCTTAAATCCAGCGAACCGAAAAAAATCACGGCAATAAGCAAACAGACAGTTGACACAATAAAGTTTTTCCATGTAATTTGCATACAGTATTTTACTTCCTGTGTTTACCAAATATGCAAACAATACTCAAAGTATAGTATTGGAATTTTTAGCAAGAAATCAACCCATACAAAACCGTTACATTGAACGACAAATTATGCGACATTTTTTTGAACTACAATAGCATACATAACGAAAGTTAACGACTTTAATACACTTGACGACTGCAAACCGCTCGCCATTTAATATATTAGGCAATAAACTAAGTGTCTTTTAAAGGATTTTTACGGATACAATATATTAACAAAAAAATTGCCCTACCTATTGGTAGAGCAATTGAAAATATACCATTATTCAAGTTCTTCGAGCAAACTTTTTATCTGTGCGACGAGGTCGCTGTCGTCATCGTCAGGATTAGTCCTACGCATTGCTTCTATACGACGAATAAGGTCGCTGTCGCTGTTTCTGTCAAAAGCCAATCTTTCGGATGATTCTGCTTCGGCATCGCTTTCCATCGCAGCAGGTGTTTCAATAGGCGCTACTGCTTGCTCACGTGCTTTGCGTTCTTCCGCGCGCCGTTGTTCTTCTGCCTTTTCCGCACGTAATCTTTCAACTTGCTCTTGCACGGCTTGCGCATCCGGAGATACTTCCTTTATCGGTTCTACAATTGGCTGTTCCTGTTCGATAGGCGGTTGTTCCGACGGTACAGGTTGTTCTTCATAATAATTCTCTTCGGATTGAATTTCCGACTGAGATTCAAACTGTGTTTCTTCGGAAGTTTCGTTGCGCAATTTCTCAATTTGGTCCAATAATGATTGCGCTTCGTTTGCAAGCGTTGACGCTTCCGGAGGCATATAATACTGCTCTGTTTGCTTCGATGATTCTACTGTGTCTGCCGCGGTCAAAACTGTATCCGCTCGCAACGGTTCATTCTCCGATTGAATATACGCGCCCTCATCTACGACCTTTTCGGAAACAGTATTATCCGCAGGTAATTCTTCCACAATATTTTGCTGGAATATCGGTTTGGATGCAAGGGGTGTTTCTTCGGCGGTAATAGGAGAAATTTTGGGTGCAAACGGTTTTTGAGGGGCTTTTCTCTTTACAGGAGGCTTAATCGGTTCAACCTTGCCCACATCAATTGTTTCGTCCACAAGTTTCATTGAATCTTCGTCTGCATTATCCAATGAAATTATGCTTACATTATACTTTTTAAGTAATCTGTACAAATAGACCATATCCGTCGGCGCAGCCAGAATAGCAACAGCGTCAACAGCAGGACTTGTAATTACCGTTTCCACAACGTCAACTGCAATTCTTACATCAAACACTTTGCTTCCGCGCTTTTTAACCCGCATAGGCATGGTCACATCAAATCCTTGCGAATTTGCATCGACAAGAATATCTCTGTGCTTTTTATCGGACACGCCATACAGTTTGACGCTTACGACATTCCCAAATTGAGAAACTTCATTTAAAGCATTTTCGTAATGTTCGTATTCCAAACCGCAATTATCCACATCGATAAAAACAGCAATATTTTTGTTTGCAAGCATATATGTGCCCTCCATATTTACGCACTTTTAATTATTTTACAATATTTAAATGGATTTGTCTATACTTTTTCGTTGAAAATAAAACAAATATTGCTGACACAAACCCGAATCATCCCCAAATAGAGAAACTAAATAGTTTGCAATTTTATCATCGGTGTGACCCGCTTCAAAATAGGCATGATATACTTTTTTTATCCAAGTATCTACCGGAAAGACGTTTCCTCGATGCATACCGAACAATAATATACAATCGGCGACCTTGGGTCCTATTCCGCAAAAGCCCAATAGGGTCTTACGTGCAACATACGTTTCCATACCGCTTAGAGAATCTATGTCAAATTTCAACATAGCATTTGCCGTTTCATTCAAGTATCTGGCACGATACCCTGCTCCAAGTCTTGCATACTCTTCTTCGCTTATGCTTGCAAGAGTCTCCAACGTAGGGAATGCATATCCGTGCAAAATAGGTTTGCCGTAACGAGTACAGATTCTTTCGATAATCATTTGTATTCGCTTGATGTTATTATTTGCCGAAATAATAAAAGAGAATATCATTTCTGTCAAATCTTGGTTAAGTATTCTTATACCGCTGCCAACTGTTGCCGCTTGTTTGAGAACATCTCCCTTTTGAGATATTCTTTCTATTGCCGAAGCGTAATCACGATTTAAATCGAAAAAATTGTAGAAATAATCAACATCGTCGCATTCTATCTTTGTAACACCGTCGGTAGTAGTTACAAGTGCATATTTATCTTGACTGAAAACCTCATATGTGTTGTTTGCGATATTTTTATACCTAAAAATTTGTCCGCATTCAAGAGTATCTTTTACGTCAAAATTAGGAAAATCCGTCAAGGTAATTAAATTATCCGAAAATTCTATCATAAGTAAACTAAAAGGAGTTGCCATTGGCAAACTCCTTTCTCCTACATATTATTTATTCTGCAACAGGATACACGGAAACTTGTCTTCTCGTTTTATCTTTGCGTTCAAATTTAACAACACCGTCAATCAATGCAAACAACGTATCGTCTTTGCCGATGCCGACATTATTGCCGGGATGAAAATGCGTGCCGCGTTGTCTTACAAGAATGTTTCCTGCGCGAGCAATTTGTCCGTCCGCACGTTTGGCGCCAAGACGTTTACTCTCACTGTCTCTACCGTTTTTTGTGCTGCCCATTCCCTTTTTGTGAGCAAACAGTTGAAGTTTTATAAACATTTTATTTTACCTCCAAATTGATATAATCGGAATACTCTGTATAAAAATCGTCAAGCGATACAATCATAGAGTTTAACAAGATATCGGCATCGTGCCTTTCTTCTTTTGTCAACTCATCCGGCAGAGTAAACCTTAAATAGCCGTCGTCGGTAGTATATTTTACGTTTATTCCCACCACTTGCAGCAATCCAAGCAAAGCAGATTGCACCAATGTGGAAATACCTGCACACACGATATCTTCGCCTTCTTCACCGAATCCTGAATGTCCTTTGCAAACGACTTCTACTACCGAACCGTGTTTTTTTACAATTTTAATATCCGTCATCCGTTTAGCCCAATGTAATAGATGTAACTTTTAACTTGGTATACGGTTGTCTGTGACCTTGACGCTTACGAACATTTTTCTTTGCTTTGTAAGTGAATATATGCAATTTCTTGCCCTTACCGTGTTCAATTACTGTTGCTTCGACTTTTGCCTTAGCACATTCGCTTCCTACAAGCGTTTTTTCGTCGGTTGCAAGCATAAGTACGGGCAATTCGATTTTGTCGTTTTCTTTTACATTGAGCAATTCTGTTTCAAAAATCAAACCTTCCGTTACTTTGTACTGCTTACCGCCTGTCATTACGATTGCGTACATATTATTCCCTCCCGATATTCAGAGTCTCGCTAAAAAAGGTGACCTATAAGATACTTAAACCATTTTTATGCGGCTACGATATATACTACAATATTGCAACGAATTTGTCAAACAAAATACAGACGCTTTGGAGCGATTTATTTACAAACAGTAATTGCAAAAATACGGTATAATCCGATTTTGTTTATTCCGTAATTTGCATTGCAATGTATTAGACGCAATTCTATAAAAAAACTCGTTCTCCCAATATTGTTTTAGGTATACAATGTATCAAATGGACTACACAAACAGCACTACAACACACAAGAACATCTTCCCTGCTATCGTTACTGCTCAAACGACAACAAATTTTCGTAAACCATTGCTCCTTGGCATTTTGAAATTTCATTCAGCAATTCTTGATTCCAATCGGCGTCCTCAAACGAAAATGTTTCGGAGCGATTATCCAACACTGTGACAATATCTCTGTTTTTGTCCGAGCGCTCTTTGTCATCTTTACTGTCACGATACTGCACTAACAGTACATTTACGGTAAATCTGCCATCGACCTGATACTCGGCCAAATAAATACGTATCAGTCTTTCTCCGCCGATTGACGAAATTTTGGAAACTATTTCGTTGACATCGCTGTCACAAAGTGTGGATTTATGCAATCCGTACTCCTTCTTCCACACGGTGCTGTCAAGTTCGTCTTTTGCATTTTGAACTATATTTATTACATCCGAACGGTATTTTTCAAGCAATTCGCGATTGCCTGTGTTTAAAGCAAAATTACCCACTTTTTCCATAGATGCATCTGCGAGATTGAAATTATTTGCCGCTTCATAAAAGTGTTGCACGCAAGCAGGGTCATCTTTTTCAAACAAAATGCATCCCTTGTAAAAATTCGCTGTTGCCTGTGAAGGATTCTTAGATAGCATTTTGTCCGCAAGTTGTTCCATCTTACTTTTATCGGCAAGATAGTATGCACGTAATGCCTTGACGCAAAGTACATCGTCGGCTGTAATATCACCGGATTGTTTTTCAAATTGTTCAATTATGCTGTTTATTTCAACATAATTTTGATTGCGCGCTTCGCGATATTCTTCCTTATCGATAGTATTTATCAATAATTTATCCAATTCTATTATGAGATTATTTTGTTCTGCACAATAAAACTCATTGTTTTCTTTGGTATCGATATCAAAATCCACGCAGCCCATATTTTCCATACGCATAAGAAATGTAGGATGAGAATCCACTCGCGCAGGAATCTTGGTACGCAATCTTTTGAGCCAGATATCCCTGTTTATTTGCAAATATTTGTAATAATACTTCAATTCTCTTTGCGTAAAATCGGTAACAGGTTTTTCGCTCTCATATAATTGGTAATTCATTTCAGGTATCACCAAATCACAGTACATAGCATAAGTTTCTGCCTTTGCAGTGGCGTTTATGTATGTTTGTGGAGAACCCTTACTTTTAACTTCCCCATCTGCAAGAATTTCGTGATACCGCGAAGAAATTTCACGGTATGTTAAGATGTCAAATCCTATTTTAAGTGCAAAATAAGAAATATATCCATGCGCATTGCCGAGTTTATTCAAAACCTTTTCGTATTTTTCCGTTTTTTTCGTATCTATATTTGAAACGTGCGCAAATTCATGCAACATTACAGTAAATAATTCTTCCTCTGTCAAAATCGCGCATTCAATTGCATTTAAGTATATATTGACGATACCGTTCTTCTCATTTACCGAAATTCCGGAAGTGGAATGATACGCATTTATCGGCTTATTACATTTACTTACGTTTGCCGCGCGAGATATCACATCACATATCATCGGAAAATCTTTATTTGAAATCTTATTTGTCGAATAATCGTTATTTTCTTTGACAGATGGGAACATAAAATCAACTAATCCCGACATAGAAAATGTAAGCAATATTACAAAAAATATCGCAACCGGCAATAAGTCTCCTTTGAGCAATATTCCTACTGAAAACGCGCAAACCATATGCAAAAATAAAATTAAAGACATATATACGTAGGCAGATTTGATTGCTTTATTAACTTTATTTTCAGCCAATTCGTAATTTTGTTCTATTTTGTCTTTAATCCGCATCATATACTCGACGCCTTGGCTAATACTCATTTGGTCAAAACGACGTTTCATAGAGGATGCTTTAACGGCATTTACTATAAATGCAACAACCAGAAACACAAAACAGCAACATACCGTTATCGCCAAAATGCCGCAAATTGTTTCATCTTCTATATTGATTAAATTACCCAAATACCAAAATAACAACAATACTGCCGCAGACAATATGGCGGCTACTATATTGCGCGCAAAATCATTTCGATTGTGCTTCATGACATCTCCTTTGTCTTTAAATAATCTGTTGTATACCTATACTATCACAAATGACACGTCGTGGCAAATCGATTTTAAATTTATTTTTGACTATGAATAAATACCGCCGCTTGCACCATACTAAAAGAAACTAAATCACGGAGGCATAATAATGACAAAAAGCAGACAAATTGACCATGAATACTATGCAAACTATGAAACATGCAGAAACAGATGTTTTGATTTGTACGACCCCGATGAACTGCAAATAGAAGATGTGCATTTGTCGTATAAAAACGCATTCAATAAAGGAAGGGAACACCACGATGCCGACTAAGAAAAAGACACCCGACGAAAAACTATCGGAAAAGCGTATCGGCTGCGACAAAGTCGCTACGCAAAAGGCACTGTGCGATTTGTATAAAAACGTAACAATGTCAAAAAATTCAATAAAATCGCTTTTATCTCATACAGAAGCAAAAGAGTCCGTTCAAATGATGATTAACCAAATTGATAAGTACGACGAATTTTGCAAAAAAGCAGAAAGCCTTGCGGATAGTATAGGAGTTGAAGTAAGTCCTGTATCCAATTCTTTGCTCAATATGGCTAAAATGGGTATAAATATGAAAATGATAGGGAATGACACCGAGCATAATGCAATAAAAATCTTATTAAACGGAACTTTTATGGGCATTATCGATTTATACACGCTTATCAATCATACGGAACACCTGCACTCCGAAGTAATAATGTTTGCCAAAGAAATTCTTGCTTATCAAGAAGACCGCACTGAAAAAATGAAACAAATGTTATAAACACCATTTATACACCGGTATAAAAAAACTAACTCAAATAAAAAACAGGTGCACGTCATGTGCACCTAATTTGTTACTCTGCATTATTATCATTTTCATCATCCATGGATTCTTCAACGTCTTTTGATTGCGTATTCTTACTTTTCATTTCCTCGCAAAAGCCTTTGTAAGTCGAAATCAATCTAACCGCGGAACAAACTATTGTCAATGCAATCAAAAGCCATGCCTTACCGTCATTTATCAATAACAGCGATGTTACGATAACTGCAATATTGACAACCAACAACACAATCAATTGTACAGAATTGTTCTTGATATATTCCACGAATTTATTTTGTCGTTTTTTCATTACACTGTGAGTCCGTCGTTTATATATAATATGCCAAGTGTACCTTCGCCACAATGCGTTGTAATTGTACAACCTGCAAGTGTTTCTATTATTTCGTCAAAAATACCTTTACTTTTAACTTGTTCGATAACAGCATCTACGATTTCTCTATCCATTTTGGTATGAGTTACAAAACAACGACGTTTTGACGGATTATTGTACTTTTCCAAAATGTCATCCACATACTTGCCAATACACTTTTGGTATCTGCCTATATACTTTTTTGCTACACCCATTGCACCCGCCTTAACTTCGATGCACGGCTTAATACCAAGCAAATTTGCCCCCAAATACGAAACAGAGGAACACCTACCGCCTTTGTATAAAAATTCAAGCGTATCCACCACAAACGAAGCCTGTACATAATCAACTCTTGCTCGCACTTTTTCAACAATTGTTTTGGCGTCTTCGCCGTTTTGAACCAAATCGCATGCGTAAAGCATAAGCAACGCAGTACCGGTAGATAAACTTTTGCTGTCTATAACATAAACATCTTCAACCTGTTTGCTTGCAGCAACAGCATTAGCGTGCGAAGCGCTCATACTGTCGGATATATTAAAATGTATTACGGTATATCCCTGACTTGTAAAACCGGAGAAAAAATCTTTGAAATCTTCTATGCTGCGCGCGCCCGACTTGGGCAGTTTGTGCGTTTGAGCATAATAATTGTAGATATCATCAGGAACTATTGTTTCACCGTCTATATAATCATTGTCTCCCAGCGCCACATGCAACGGTAAAGTAGAGATATTATATTGCTCGCATATTTCTTTTGGCAAATCGCAAGTGCTATCCGCAGTAATTTTAATTTTCATAATATTGTCCTCATTTTATATTAAATAGAATCCATGCCGTTACGGCTTTACTCTTTTTTGTTTATTACTCTTCCGAATCCAACGACGGTACACCCATCCGGAACGTCACGCAAAACAACGGCATTTGCCCCTATTTTACAATCATTGCCTATTGTTATATTTCCAAGCACTTTTGCGCCTGCACCTATTACAACATTATCTTTGATAGTCGGATGACGTTTGAATTTTTCTTTTCCTGTTCCGCCGAGAGTTACCCCTTGATAAATCGTACAATTATCGCCTACTACCGCTGTCTCCCCTATTACAACACCGTATCCATGGTCGATAAAAAGATTTTTGCCTATTATTGAAGCAGGATGAATTTCTATTCCCGTTATACATTTACACCACGCCGAAACCAGTTTTGAAAAAAAACGCAAATGAATTTTGTACAACATATGCGCAATCCTATGATAGATTAAAGCATGTACGCCGCTATACAGCAAAAATATTTCAAGCGAACTACCTGCCGCAGGGTCACGGTTTTTTATCGATTTGAAAAATCCGATTTGTTTTCTCATATATATACCGCACAGATAAATAGAATATTTATATGTCAAAAAGTATGTATATGTTACTTTTCGGATAATCTTATATTAACTTTATACCGTCAGGCTTAAAATATATTGAATTTACATATAAATTGCAGTTTATATTAAAATTCTTCTACACTTCCCATTTTGTAAATCTTTCCGTCCTCAATCAACAAACCGCCTTGATGCCACATTGCATAAACTTTTCGTCCGTGAATAGATTTCGCCCGTGCCGTGCAACTGCGTTGTATATCGGTGTTTTCAAAATGAACCTCCAAATCAAACCCCGATACCAAACCGATACCATTGTGCATTAAAAACCGAGGATAATCTTCATCGGGTGTTATATGGTATTCGTCAAGTTGGAACATGGCACCTGCCGAAGTTCCCATTACTACGCCATTGAAGTTTTTGATTTCATTCAGCAGTTGCATTTTCGTTAGCCGTTCCGCAATTTTTTCAGGCAATCCGCCCGTAAAAAACAAAACATCCGAATTGCGAATTTTTTCAATAGCGGAAAACGTATTGTCTTTAAAATAGTTTATCCAACATATATCGTCATGAGATATACCGTAATTAAAAAACGGTGCCATTATTTTGTCGTATTTTTCACCGCCGAGACCGTATACGGCTTGCCAAGATTCATTATTCCATGCCTGCGAATCCCTGTACGCCAAAGGTATAATTGCAACATGTTTGTTTTGTAAATACCTTTTAAGATACGGCTTTGCCCAATCTTCTTCAAAATTGTAATAATTTAACAATACATTTGTCATTGCATTGTATCCGCCTTATTTTGAATATTGCTCAACTATTATTTTTATAATTGTAACACAAAAAATGAAAATTAGCAACCTGTAATTACCAAATCTTTTTTCACTGCAATTGCAAATATTGATGATTTATGTTAAAATTTAATTAATTTTATATTTGTGAGGTTTAACTATGAATATTTCGCAAAAACTTGCCGAAGAATTCAATTTGAAACAGCAATATGCCGACAATATAATAGCCTTACTTGAAGAAGGTAATACTATACCATTTATTGCTCGGTACAGAAAAGAAATGCACGGTGCCTGCGATGACCAAGTAATACGTGAGTTTTCCGATAGACTAACGTACTTGAATAACTTGCAAAAACGTAAAGAAGAAATTCAAACTTCTATCGAAGGGCAAGGCAAATGGACGGAAGAACTGTCCGCTGCACTTTCTGCTGCCGAAACTATGACAGAGGCAGAAGACATTTACCGTCCTTATAAACAAAAAAAGAAAACCCGCGCAAGCGTAGCAATCGAAGCGGGTCTTGAACCACTTGCGGATATCATATGGAATCAGCAACTGCAAGAATGCGATATCGTTGCACTTTCATCAAAGTACATAAATTCGGGAAAAAACATATTGACTGCAAAGGATGCATTGCAAGGAGCATCCGATATCATCTCAGAAAGAATATCCGACGATGCCGAACTCAGAAAACTGATACGTCAGTTGTTATTAGAACAATCTAATATTACTTGCAAACTTGACGAAACTGCCGAAAAAGAAAAATGTGCCGTATACGAAACCTATAAAAATTACTCGGAACAAATAAAAACCATCCCATCTCACCGCATACTTGCTATCAATCGCGGCGAAAAGGAGAATTGCCTCAAAGTTTCACTTGACGCATTAAGCGACAAGGCAAATGAAATAATAAAATCACATTTGCTTAAAGTTTCTGCTTTTAGCGATATAATTTCCGATGCTATTACCGACAGTTATACTCGGTTGCTTTTCCCGTCGTTGGAACGCGAAGTGCGTAACGATTTGACGGATAGAGCCAATGAGCAGGCAATAAAAATGTTTGAAAGTAATTTGAAACCGCTTCTAATGCAGCCGCCGCTAAAAGACAAGGTTATTATGGGGCTCGACCCCGGATATCGAACAGGCTGCAAAGTCGCCGTAATCGACGCGGCAGGAAATGTTCTTGACCACGATGTAATTTACCCTACTCACTCCAACCGCGAACAGCAAAGCAAGGATACCGTAACGCGACTTGTACTCAAACACAAAGTTGATGTAATAAGTATAGGAAACGGTACCGCGAGTAAAGAAACAGAGATATTTGTTTGTGATTTAATAAAGGAGTTGCCGCGCAAAGTTGAATATATTATTACAAACGAAGCAGGGGCTTCTGTATATTCTGCAAGCAAACAAGGTGCGGAAGAATTTCCCGAGTATGACTTGACTATACGTTCGGCAATTTCAATTGCCCGCAGACTGCAAGACCCTCTTGCCGAACTAATCAAAATCGATGTAAAATCAATAGGAGTAGGACAATACCAACACGACATGCCTCAAAAGCGCCTAACTGAAGTTTTGGAAGGTGTCGTTGAAGATTGTGTCAACAGCGTCGGCGTGGATTTAAACACAGCATCTTACTCGCTACTGTCGTATGTTGCAGGGTTAAATACCTCTATCGCCAAAAACATCGTAGAATACCGTAAAAAGAAACCATTTGTTAATCGCAAACAATTGCTCGAAGTTACAAAACTCGGACCCAAAGCATATCAGCAATGTGCAGGATTTTTGCGTATTTCCGACGGAGAAAATGTACTCGATAACACTGCCGTACATCCCGAAAGTTATGAACCGTGTGTCAAGTTGCTTAAAAAATTCGGTTATTCGGACTTAGATGTAAAAGAAAACAAACTCCATTTACAGAAAGACGTAACACAGTTTGGTGCAGAAAAAATTGCATCCGAAATCGGCGTAGGGGTGCCGACTCTTACGGATATGATTGCAGAAATCAGCAAGCCAGGACGAGATATTCGCGATAGTTTGCCCAAACCGATATTGCGTGCGGAAATAATGGAACTTAAAGACTTGAAAACAGGAATGGAACTTACGGGAACAGTGCGTAACGTAATAGATTTTGGCGCTTTTGTGGATATTGGCGTACATCAAGACGGACTCGTACATTTGTCGGAGATGTCAAATAACTATATAAAGCATCCGTCCGAAGTACTTAAAGTCGGTGATACCGTTACCGTTCGCGTAATCGGAGTAGATGTGGATAAGAATCGCATTGCACTATCAATGAGAGACCCCAACGCTGCCAAACAACACGATAAACGAGATGAAAAGCATGAACAGAACAAACAGAAACGCTTAGATGAAAGACGTCAAAAACAGGAACGTAAGCAGAAAGAAACAGAACGGTATAACAAAAGTCTCGAAGCATTATTGAATAAATTTAATAAACGATAGTATTTTACAACGGGCGCAGATATCAATGTTGCGCCCGTTATTACCAACTAAATTGTCAAAACAAATGACAAATTTGCCGATTTAAAGACCTTTGAAAAAACATACGTCGGTCTCAGTTGTATGAGTATGCATCTGCCATTTTACTATAAATATAAACAAATAAATTGAATTTTCAATAAAAACATATGTGCAATTTAAAAACTTACCAAGCCACATACACTACAAATATGGAGAATATAAATCTCCTTAGAAACAACTATATGTACTAAAATACCTAAAATTTAAAAGGATTTTTAATATACAAGACCATATTTACCTAATATTCACATGAAAAAAATAAAAACCTGATATTTAACCGTATCGGTGACTTTTTCTTTCTGAAATGCTTTCGCAAAGTATAATACCGATTGTTGTTTACTTACAAACAATTTGCTCTATTGACATCTTGGATATTGCTTAACCGTACTGTTTATATACTTAAAATTCTATCAATTTAAATACTAAATGCCTTTGTTCCGATAAGACATTGATGAATAAAAGCATTTAAAAATATAATCAAGGATTGCGGACAAGATAAAAGACCTCCAAGAAATCTTGAAGGTCTAATGGATGCGGCAAAACTTTATCCTCCCGGGCCGTGTCCAGCCAAGTACTTTAAGCGATTTGAGGCTTAACTTCTGTGTTCGGTATGAGAACAGGTGGACCCCCAAGTCCAAATCACCGCAATGGTATCACATCGCAAAAGCGAATGTAAACAGTTTAATCTCCGTCATTAACTGTACAATTGCTGCCAGACGGAGTCAATGGCGTTGCAATCACAAGGAAACATTGATAACTGCATATTCACAAAAATAAGGTTTAGTGTGGTTTAGATTTTGTATTCAAGGCACTTTCAAATTATTTGAGAAAGCGCTCGGCCTATTAGTATCAATCAGCTGAATGTATTACTACACTTACACCTTTGACCTATCAAACCTTGTGGTCTACAAGGGGCCTTACCAAAAAGATATCTTATCTTTGGGTGGGTTTCACACTTAGATGCTTTCAGCGTTTATCCCGTCCGTACTTCGCTACCCAGCCATGCTTCTGGCGAAACAACTGGTGCACAATTGGTACGTCCATCCCGGTCCTCTCGTACTAGGGACAGATCCCATCAAATATCTTACGCCCACGATGGATAGGGACCGAACTGTCTCACGACGTTCTGA
>JAMPHX010000035.1 GCA_023663205.1 Corallococcus sp.
AAGTCTATTTGAGTATTTGTCGGTGGGTCAAGGTAAACAATTTTTAAAAACGTGTAAAGTTCGCTTAACGAGTTCGCTCCGAAAATAAGCGCAAGCAGCCAATTGATAAAGGGCTTCAATATGTTGTTGCTAAGCGCATTGACGATAGCGGTAAACGCTCCGCCGACTATTACGCCGACCGCCATATCGAGGACGTTTCCACGAGTTATGAAATCCTTAAATTCTTTGAAAAACTTTTTCATGGGTATCTCCTTATTGTATTTTATTTGTTTGTTATATGATAGCATACAAATTATGTAAAAACAAGCAATTGTAATAAATTAAAGATAATCGCTCTGCAACGTAATGATTGAAAATGATATTTGTACAATATATTTTTTACTATGTTTGATATCCGTCTTTGTAACCGATAAGCGGCAAACAAATCGTATTGTGCAATAAAATAATTGCCGAGATTGCAATTATCTCGGCCGTTATAAATTTAAGTTAAGATATATTAAAGAATGTGTATAGTATTTTATGTAAAATTTTGAAAATGGGTATTGACTTTTTCATTTGTAATTGATATAATGCGGTTGCGATTGGGGCAAAACCCCGATTGATATTTTCTCTCCATTATAGTTATACGGAAAAAGGCTATCGGGTAATAGCCTTTTTTCTTTTTGTTTAAATGTTAGTTGTAGTAATCCGCCTTTTGCGGGACGGCTTTACAAACATATTTTTGCCTATACAAATTTTGCCGCTTTCCACAAACCAGTTTACGGTATCGGCTACTGTTTCCGCAAGCGGACGCGGATTGTAACCCAGTTCTGTTTTGGTTGCGGTATTGTCAAATCTGTCGCCGCTTTGAAGAACTTTGAGCGAATATTTGGTAAACAGCGGCGTTTTGTGTTTTCTGCGGTAGTGCAGTTCGCACAGCGGAGCAAACGCGGCTGCAACGCGTATAGGCAAAAATCTTTTCATTTGCCTGATACAGAGGATGTTGCTTGCGTAGTCCAACAAGTTTTTGATAGTGGCAATTTGGTTTGTAACAAGGTAGCATTTGCCGCGCTTTCCCTTTTCAATCGCCGATACGATTGCCTGCGCAACGTCGCGCACGTCCACAAAGTCGTACTCTCCCTTTACCGCGGCGGGCAGTTTGCCTGCAACGTACTGTTTCAAAAGATTGTTGAGGTGGTTATCGGAAAAATCGTTTGGTCCAATTATTCCCGACGGTAATACTACGCAGGCGTTTAAATCGCGGGCGGCGCATTCCAAAACGTATTTTGTGGCGACGGCTTTGCTTTTGGCGTAGTTACCCGTAACTTTTGTTTCGTCAAATAACAGTTCTCCCCGTTTAAGCGCAAGCGGTTCGAGGGCGTGCACCGAACTTACGTGTACAAATTTGTCTGCATTGTGCCGTATGCACGCCTCAACTACATTGCGCGTGCCTTCGACATTTACATCGAATACGCGTTTGTCGTACTTTTCCGTAATGCTTATTATTGCGGCGGCGTGTATAACGCAAATTTTTTCGGTTTGACTGTCGTAGGTTAAAAATTGTTCCAAAGAACTTGCATCGCGCGTATCTCCGTAGTAAATTTGCGCCATACCGCTTAGCATATCGGCATTTTCTCCGCGCATAACAAATGCCCGTATCTGTTCTCCGCGAGCGTAGAGTAGTCGGATTAGGTTGTTTCCGAGGTGTCCCGCAGCGCCGGTGACACAATATATTGTTTTCATACAACACCTCCTATTTTTCGACATCAATATGAAAATTACTCAACATAGTGTTGGCTTTTTTACTTACTTATATTATAATCAAAAAACTATCAAATGACTATATACAGTTTTGCCTATATTACACAATTGCAATCACCGCAATGCAAAAATGTTTGTGTTTAGGTCACAACAGACAAAATCACAGACAAACGTACACAATGGGCAAATGTGTCGTCAAAGGAGACAACTATGGCAAAAAAGACCGATTACAGAGTAATTCTTACGCAAAAGATGTTTAAGACGGCGTTTTTTCAACTGATGAAAGAAAAATCGATACAGGAAATTACCATTCGCGAATTATGCTCTGTTGCAGGCGTAAACCGCGGGACGTTCTATTCGCACTACGAAGATATATATGATTTGTTGCACCGCATAGAGGACGAAATGTACAACGAATTTATCGAAGTGGTACAAAAGACATTGCTTGCTGCGCAAAGTATGTCGGTGTTTTACACGGAGTTGTTCAAATTTTTTAAAAATAATTCCGAAATGTGTACTATGATGCTCAGCAGAAACAGCGACCAATTGTTTGTTCAAAAACTACTGAATTACGGCGAGCAGTTGTTTGTATTGTTGTATCGTGACAAAATCGGCATAAACGAAAAATCTCTTAGGGCATACTACACATTTATTTCGGGCGGTTGCCTAAGCATTTTGCGCGTATGGGTAAATAACGGATTTTCCGAAAGCGTCGAAGAAATGAGCGGACTGCTTCAAATGATAATAGAAAAGGGCGTTTCGGAAATATAATCGGCAAAATGTTACGGCGAATTTTCGCCGTAATTTTTGTTACGCGCGATATTTGCAAAAATGAAGCGCAAGGCAAAGGCGTGTTGTTAGTGTTTGATTTGCCACAAGCAGTAAAATTAAAAATTTACGCATATATGTCGTCGGTTTTGCATTTACAAAAACCGCTGCGTAAGATATAATTAGTACAGTAAATATTTTTGCAATACGGACAATGCCGTTTGTGCCGTCGGTGCGTAGACGGTTGCTGTTTGTCCGTACGCAAATCTTTGGAGAAAAAATGGAATTTACCCAACAAGCCGTCGAAATACTCGGACAACTTACTTTGGAAGAGAAAATAGCGCTGCAAACCGGCAAAGACTTTTGGCAGACAGTGGAAATACCGCGTGTAGGTTTGCCCTCTGTCGTTATGTCAGACGGTCCGCACGGTCTGCGCAAAGAGCAGCAAAAGGACTATTTGGGTATAGGCAAAAATATCCCTGCCGTATGTATGCCTACCGCAAGCAAATTGGCGTGCAGTTTCGACAGGTCGCTAATACGTCTTGTAGGTCACGCTCTTGCAGAGGTGTGCCGCAGTCAAGGGGTAGACGTTTTGTTGGGTCCCGGTGTCAATGTCAAACGCAATGCGCGCGGCGGCAGAAACTTCGAGTATTTTTCGGAGGACCCGTATCTTACCGGCGAACTTGCGGTGCAGTATGTCAAAGGCGTACAGAACCAAGGCGTAGGCACATCGCTCAAACACTTTGCCGTCAATTCTCAGGAACTCGGGCGCATGGTGTCCGACAGTTGCGTCGATAGGCGCGCCTTGCACGAAATATATCTTGCTCCCTTTGAAAAGGTCGTAACAAAAGCCCATCCTTGGACGGTGATGTGTTCGTACAACAAAGTAAACGGCGTTTACGCTTCCGAAAACAAATGGCTTCTAACCGATAAACTTCGTAAGCAGTGGGGTTTTGCGGGGCTGACTGTTTCCGATTGGGGTGCGGTAAACGACCGCGCAAAAGGCATTGCCGCCGGACTCGATTTGCAAATGCCGCATGGAGATACTCAGTCGGTCAAAGATGCTCTTGCAAACGGCACTCTGCAAGAACGGGAACTCGACGCAAGCGTTCTGAGAATAATAGAACTTGCGCTTAAAGCCTCTCAAAGAAAACCGTTGGAAATCAGTTATAGACGCCAACACGAAATTGCAGCCAAAGCGTCTGCCGAAAGCACGGTATTGCTCAAAAATGTTTGCGGTATCTTGCCGCTCAAAAAAGTAAAAAAACTTGCCGTAATAGGCGCGTTTGCCAAGACTCCGCATTTTCAAGGCGGAGGAAGTTCCGAAGTCAACCCCACCAACGTAACGTCTCTTACCGATGCATTGGACAAACGCAAAGTGCGGTATACGTACGCAGACGGTTATTCTTTCAAAGACGAACCCGCGCCCGCACTGCTCAAACAGGCAACCGACATTGCGGCAAAATCCGACCTTGTAATACTTGTTGTGGGCGATTACAAAAACAGCGAATGCGAAGGGTATGACAGACAGTCGCTCAAACTTCCGCAAAGCCATCTCGATTTGATATATGCCGTAACTTCCGCAAATGCAAATGTTGTTGCCGTGTTGCAGTGCGGTGCTCCGGTAGAAACTAAATGGAGCAACTCGGTACGTGCGCTTGTATTGGATTATCTCGGAGGGCAAGCCGAGGGCGAAGCAATTGCTCGCGTGCTGTACGGTGAGGTCAATCCCTCGGGCAGACTTGCCGAAACATGGCCTATCGAGTGTTCCGACCAACCTTCGGAAGGGTGTTTTTCCGACGATGCAAAACGCGCGTTGTACAAGGAAAGCATATTTGTGGGTTACAGATACTATGACACGGCAAAGGTCGATGTAGCGTATCCGTTTGGGTACGGACTGTCGTACACGCAGTTTAAATACAGCAATGCGCGTTTGTCCGCACCGACGTCGGTATCGGGCAAAGTAACCGTATCGGTAGACGTCACAAACACAGGCGAGTATGACGGCAAAGAGGTTGTACAAATTTACGTCCGACACCTTGACAACAAGTACTACCATGCGGACAAAGAACTCAAAGGTTTTGCCAAAGCGGAAATAGGCAAAGGGCAAACTCAAACCGTAACGGTAGATTTGGACGCGTCGAGTTTTGCTTACTTCAACGTGGCGTCCGACAGTTTTGTTACCGACGGCGGAAGATACGAAATAATTGTGGCAAAAGACGTTTCCACGCCGCTCTTTACGTTGCCGTTTGTAATCAAAAAAATTAACGTCAGCCGCGATTTGAGTAAACGTCATCCTGCATATTACGGCGTGGACGAACACTTTGCGCCCACCGACGGACAGTTTGAAAGACTGTACTGTCCGCTTCCCGATTACACGCGGTCAAAAAAACAGATGCACACCGTCAACAGTACTTTCAACGACGTAAAAGACAGATTTTTGGGTAAAGTGCTAAACAAAGCGGTGTACAAAATTTTGGGAAACAGCAGTGATATGGTAACAAAATCCATAGGCGATTCGCCGCTTCGCGTTGCCGCTATGCAAGAGGGCATAGATATCGTTGCCGTAGAGGGTTTGGTTGAAGCAATTAACGGCAAAGTTATCAAAGGACTCAAAAAGGCGTACAAACGGTATAAACTCAACAAAAAACAGAATAATACAAATATAAAACAAAGCGAGGAAAAGTAAATGGCAAAATGTATTTTGGTGACGGGCGGAGCAGGTTACATAGGCAGTCACACCTGCGTTCAACTGCTTGAAAAAGGCTATGACGTGATAGTAGTCGATAACTATTGCAACAGCAGTCCCGTATGTTTGGAGCGTGTTGAAAAAATCACAAACAAAAGCGTCAAACGGTATGACGCCGATATTCGCAATTGGGCTGCATTGGACGCTATATTTTCCTTGCACGACGTGTACGCCGTAATTCACTTTGCGGGGCTCAAAGCGGTAGGCGAAAGCGTTGCCAACCCCATAGAGTATTACGATAACAACGTCAACGGTACGCTTGTTTTGCTGGACGTAATGAAGAAGCACTCTTGCAAAAACATTATATTTTCTTCCAGCGCAACGGTTTACGGAGTTCCGGAAAGGCTGCCCTTGGACGAAACATGCCGACTTGCGCCCACAAACCCGTACGGCAACACCAAGTTGGCAATAGAAACGATATTGCGCGATTTGTATGTTTCCGATAAGGAATGGCGCGTGGTTCTACTCAGATATTTCAATCCCGTAGGCGCGCATTCCAGCGGACTTATCGGCGAAGACCCCAACGGTATCCCTAACAATCTTACTCCGTACATTGCACAGGTGGCTTGCGGCAGACTGCCGTACCTACGCGTATACGGTAACGACTACAATACTCCCGACGGCACGGGCGTGCGAGATTACATTCATATAGAGGACCTTGCAAGCGGACATATCGACGCGCTTGAAAAGTTGACCCAATCGGGAGTTTACGTTTACAACCTCGGTACGGGCAAGGGGTATTCGGTGTTGGATGTTTTGCACGCCTTTGAAAAGGCTTGCGGCAAAACCATTCCGTACAAAATCGAACCGCGCCGCGCAGGCGATATAGATGCGTGTTACGCCGACCCTTCCAAGGCAAATGCTCAACTTGGATGGAAAGCCGAGCACGGCATAGACGAAATGTGCAGCAGTCTGTGGAAATGGCAAACGCTCAACCCGATGGGGTTCAAAAGCAATACGTAATTTTTTAGCGCCGCAGTTTTGCGGCGCTATTTGCTGCAAAAGATAACTGCCCGTTTGTGTTTTGTAAAATTTCTATTGCATTTTGTTTCCGTGCGGTCGGCGTTTTGCGTTGACCGAAATTGACTAATTGTGTATACTGTAAGAATGTTTGAACTTGACTTGTCCAAAAAATATATCCTTGCCGTCAGCGGCGGTTCCGACAGCATGGCAATGCTCGGTATGTTTGCAAAACGGCGCGGAGAAATCGATTTTTCCGTTGTCACCGTCAATCACGGTCTGCGCCAAAACGGCGCTTCGGATGCGGAGTTTGTGCAAAATTACTGCAAGTCGGTAGGCGTAGATTGCGTCAGATACGACTTGGACGTCAGGGAGTATTGCAAGATTAGCGGCGTTTCGGAAGAAAGCGGAGCGCGCATATTGCGGTACGAAATTTTCGGCAGATTGCATTGCGATTACGTTTGTCTTGCGCACAACAAGGACGACAATGCGGAAAGCATACTTATGCATTTGCTTCGCGGCAGCGGTGCGTCGGGCGCTGCGGGTATCAAACGCGTAAACGGCAGATATCTGCGTCCGCTGTTGGATTACACCAAACGGCAATTGGAAGATTACTGCCTGTCAAACGGCATTCCGTTTGTGGTTGACGAAACAAATGCCGACTTGGACTATATGCGCAATTATGTGCGTCACGAAATTTTGCCGCGGCTTTCAAAAGTCAACGCCGGCGCTACGGACAATTTGCTGCGCTTTGCGGAAAATATCGGCGAGGACGATGTGTATTTAAATTCGCTTGCCGATGACGGCAATGTACGGTACGGCAGCAATTGCGCGGACATTCCTGTTGAATTGCTCAAACAGCCTCTTCCTATTGCTTACCGTCTGCTCAAAAAAGTTTTTGTCAAGTTGGGGTACTCCTGCGATATCGAAAAAACTCATATGGAAGCGCTTATAAATCTGGCAAATAACGGCGGAGGCAAAAGAATATCGCTGCCGTTTGACCTTGTTGCCGTAAACGATTACGACAGATTGTCCGTATTCAAAAATACCGATGAGGTTTATTGTGACTTTGAAAAGCCGTTTGCGCTTGGCGTGACGCAAACTCCCGAAGGCAAATTGGTTGTAACAAATAACAAACCCGAAGTTTGCTGTTTGAGATTGGACGCTTCCCAAATCCCTTCGGACGCGGTAGTGCGACATCCCAAGCAGGGCGATGTGTTTACCAAGTTCGGCGGAGGCACAAAGCCGCTCAACAGATACTTTATAGACAAAAAAATCCCGCGCAGACAGCGCGGCCGTTTGGTTGTTGTGGCAAAAGATAACGTCGTTTACGTAATCTGCGGAGTGGAAATCGCCGACGCTGTCAAAATCGGCAAAACGTCGCAGCCGACGTATATATATATAGATAAGGAGTAGTTACAATGGAGAGAACAGACCGTGTTGAAGAAATACTTATTACCCGTGTGCAAATAGCCGAAAGAATAAAGCAACTCGGCAGGCAAATTACCGCCGATTACGCAGGCAAACGTCCTATCGTAATAGGCGTGCTCAAAGGCGCGTGGGTTTATATGGCGGATTTGCTGAGGGAAATCGACTTGGATTTGGACGTGGATTTTATGTCTGTATCCAGTTACGGCTCGGGCACGACCACAAGCGGAAGCATTACGATAGTAAAGGATTTGTCCGTTTCGGTAGACGGACGCGACGTGATAATAGTGGAAGATATAGTCGATAGCGGCGTTACGCTTTCGAGGCTCAAAGAACTGCTGCTTGGCAGGAACGCCCGCAGCGTGGAAATATCGACGCTTCTAAGCAAGCCTTTCCGCAGAATAATAGACGTAGACGTCAAGTACGTAGGTTTTGAAATCCCAGACAAATTTGTTGTGGGTTACGGCTTGGACTTCGACGAAAAGTACCGCACTCTCAAAGACGTGTGCGTATTGAAGGAAGAAGAATACAAGTAGAGTAATATAGTATTTTTGTAATCGATGCGGAAATTATTTTCCGTTTCGATTTTTTTGTTTGAGTTGCAAAATGTAAACAAAACGTGGCAGACAGTTTTTCAAGCATTTGATATAATAACGGTAAATAATGCATTTGAGGTAAAAAATGTTAACTAAAAAACTTTTTGCTTTTACATTTATTTTAATTTTGCCTGTTGCAGGTTCTGTCAATACCCAATTGTAAAGATTGTGTAAACTCGGGGCTGTGAGAACCAAATATTTTGCGTTTGATTGTCAAAGCAGAAAAAGGCTATTAGATATGTAGAATTTATCCGCTATTGACATTGGAATATATCTGTGTTCCTATATAATCGTAAACCGAATTTACAGGGTTTTTATTAAGGTTTGGTTTGACTTAATATTCACTTATTTTGTTTTTACGGTATTAACTTTGCGTAAATTTGCGTAATGACCGACAATCGATTTGATACAAACATAAAATAATCTGTCGTACCGTTTAATGTGCATTTGGGTAAAAGGAGAAAAGCAATGAATTTTTTTAAAGAAACATTTACCGCGGAAGAAATGAAAGCGTACAAAAAAAGATTTTTAATAAAATTTTTCAGTGTGGTATTGGCAGTAATAGTCGTAGGGCTTTCGCTGTTTTTTATCCATTACGACAAGATATTTGTCAAATACGGCATTTATCCGGAAATACGCGTGGCGTTTGACGGCGGCGAACTCAAAGACGACGGTTATTGGCACATTGCTTATGACGGCAAAGAGCATTCTTTTTCGTTCACTTTTTGGGATAACGATAAGGAGTTAGAGTATAAAGAGTCATACGCTTTGTTTAGAAACCGTTATATATACAGTCTCAAATTAGAAGGCGAAGAGTGTAAAAGCATTAAAGAAAAAGGCAAGTATTTTATGCAAGTTAGTGTCGGAGAAGTAGTAGAAAAAAATTTATATAAAGTATTTCTCTTATACCAAATCATTTTTTATTTTGGTAGAATAACGGCACAAACAAATTAGGCATTACGGCTTTGACATCGATAAAGTCGTTATGTAAATAGTTTTTATGCAACAGAACAAAAAAAACGGTTTGTTAAGTAGCAATAAGTAAAGCAAACAAAACGGATGTAGCAAAGGCGCATAGTTTATGAATTCGCAAAAAAACACATATACGTACAAAGATATGGCTGCATTTAGAAACAGATTTTTGACCAGATTTTTCTGTGTACTGTTGGCGGTAGTAGCAGTCGGGCTTTCATCTTACTTTATTTTCCGAGAAAAATACCGTATTACTCCCCAAATACGCGTCGAATTCGAGGGCGGAGAATGGAAAGAAACACAAGATTATTTAGGCAGGTGGTATTATGCTTGGCATATTCCGTATGACGGCAAAGACCATTATCCTTTTGTAACCATTTGGGACGGCGATACAAAACTGAATTACATAAAAGGTTCACCGTTTCATGCGGGAGACTTGGGAGAATTCAGTTATTCGTTTCGAGGTGACGAAAAACATCTTAGTTGTATTAAAGAAAAAGGGACTTATAATTTGTTTGTAGACACAGTTTTTTTTACAAAAATGGGCAGATAAAGTATGAAGATACAAGTACTGTTATTACAGTAATTATATACTAACATTCGGAGAAAACTTATGAAAAAAACATTGGCGATAGTATTTATATTGTGCCTTACAGCGGGTTTATTTGCTATGGTAACACAGTTTGCATATGCAGAGGAAGTTTCTCCTATAACGTATGAAGAAATACAGCAGAAAATCGCAAATAGAGAATACGATTGCTACACCGATTCTGACAGTTTATACGATTATGGTTTCCTTTATATCTATCTCGGATGATAGATATTTGTTGATAACAAAAATATATTCATATTCTCTATATTTAGTATAATCTTTTCCATAATAACACAGTCCATAGGTCTGTGTTTCGCTACATTCTCGAAAATAAATTGAATGCGAAAAAGGCACTTGTAATAAATTTAACTCTGTAATACAGACTTCAATTAGGTTTTTTGTGTTTTTGTCAATATCAAAAAAATATTTGCTTCACATTCTTAACTCCTTACTGAACTTCCTGATAATATAATACAATTTGTACCATTTACAGGATAGTTTGTTTTTAGATGTTACGACATTTTTGGGACAATCAATGCGCTATAATGATAGCACAAATCAACACAGGAGATATCAATTATGAACAATTTTGACAAGGTTATCGGTTATGAAAACGAAAAGGAAGAAATGCTGCGCCTTTGCGACGTGCTGAAAAACAGCGAAAAGTATATTAGGCTCGGCGTAAAAATTCCCAAGGCTATTTTACTCTACGGAGAGCCCGGACTTGGCAAAACGCTTATGGCAAAAGCGTTTATTGCGGAAACGGGACGAAAGGTTTTTCATTGCAAGAAAAACAAGTCAAACGGCGAATTTGTAAACGAAATCAAAAAAACATTCGAGGATGCAATTCAATCTACGCCGTCCATTATATTCTTTGACGATATGGATAAATTTGCGGAGGATAATTTACAACAGAATTGCAACAAGGAAGAATTTATAGCCATTCAGACAGGATTGGAAGATATAGCGGACAAAGACGTTTTTGTAATTGCAACGGCTAACGATATCTACTATCTCCCCGATTCTCTTATGCGTGAAGGGCGATTTGGAAAGCAGATTGAATTTAGCACCCCGTCATTTGAGGACTCTGTTAAAATAATCGAACATTTCTTAAAAGATAAACATATATCTGCCGAGATAACAGCACGGTCGCTTGCGCATATTTTATTCGGTAGTTCTTGCGCGGTTCTTGAGAGTGTCATTAACGAAGCGGGTATTTATGCTGCGTATGCCAATCAAGCAGAGATTACATACACAGACGTAAAACGTGCTGTTGCAAGAGTTGTGTTAAAACGCTATGAATTAAAAGATGTTGATGACAAGAAAAAGTGGAGAATATCTTATCACGAAGCCGGACACGCAGTTCTTCACCTTTTATCGGAAAGGTCAATCGGAAGTCTTGCGATTGGAAAATGTGGAAAAGACGGACTCGGAGTAGGAATGTGTTGTCTTTCAAAAGTCGGTTTGCGTTCAAATTATCAAGAATCGGAAAATTATGTAATGTCCTTACTTGCAGGGAAAGCAAGCGTAGAAATTCAATTTGATGAAATCGATTTGGGTACAACGAAAGATTTGCAAGCCGCAATGAACGAAATTGAAGATAATTTGGAATGGCTTGCCTCGAATGGTTTTGAGTATCTTTATTTGCGAGATATATATAGCAATGCACAATCCATACGACAGATTGATAAAAATCAAGAAAAGAAAGTTCGTTTAATGGAAGAATTTTATAATCGGACAAAAATGATTTTATTGCAAAATAAACAATTGCTTGATGTGTTGGCACAAGCGTTATACGAAAAAGAAGTTTTGTTATATGATGAAATCAATGAAATCGTGAAGGGAGTTTACTCTTGACTTGTTGCGACAAATTTAGTATAATAAAATTCATATTTCGACAAGGAGAAAAATATGGATTCGTTTGAACCGAAAAAACTCGCACTTATACGCATTTTGCAAATACTTGAAACGTATACGGATTGCGACCACCCTTTGACACACGATGAGATTGTAAAGAAACTCGACTCACTGTATAACATTACCGTAGAGCGTAAAGCAATCGGACGCAACATTTCTCTTTTGCAGGAAGCGGGCTATGAGGTTGAAACAACAAAAAAAGGCTCTTATCTTGCAAGTCGCTTGTTTGAGGATTCGGAACTTCGCCTACTTTCTGACAGCGTGCTTGCAAGTCAACATATTACGGCAAAGCATTCCAAAGAGTTGATTGAAAAACTTGCTTCGCTTTCCAATAAATATTTTAAATCGCACATTAAAAACGTGTACTCGGTAAACGATTGGAATAAGTCGGAAAACGTTGCGCTGTTTTATAATATTGAGATAATAGACGAAGCGATTACAAAAAATTGTAAAATACAGTTCGATTATAATAAGTACGGTATGGATAAAAAACTGCACCGCGCAAAGTGGCATATCGTAAGTCCGTATCAAATGATATTGCACAATCAAAAGTATTTTTTGATGGCGTTTCAAGAAAAATGGCGTAATGTAACTTATTACAGGGTTGACAAAATTACAAACATTGCGTTGATAGATGATGTGGCTACCGATATTCGCACGGTGGGCGGGTTTCAGAACGGAATTGATTATAAACGCTTCTCGGCTTCGCTACCGTATATGTTTTCGGATGATTCCGAACCGATTACATTTGCTATTGACGATGAATGGATGATAGACCAACTTGTAGATTGGTTCGGTTTCGATTTTAGGACAACAGAAAAAGATGGAAAAATAATCGTTTCGGTAAAAGCGAGTTTGAATGCTATGGAGTATTGGGCAATGCAATATCTGAATAATGTAGAAATCCTTTCGCCCGATTCATTACGCAAACAAATTGCGGAAAACTTGAAGAATGCTACTAAAAAATATACAGAGGAGTAAATGCCGAAGTCATTATGAGTGAAATTATTTGCATTAACGAATTGCTTGATATGCGGTTACATATACCCAATTATCAACGTCCCTATAAGTGGACACGAAGAAATGTTTCCGACTTGCTTGGAGATATTGATACAGCAATAAACGATAGCCGTCGTCCCGATTATACGAATTTCAAATATCGTGTAGGGTCGGTAATATTGCATAACCATAATGGAAAGTACGATATAGTTGACGGACAACAGCGGCTTATTACTTTGTCGTTGATTAAACACGCACTTGATTCGCAATACACAAACGAGATGCTTAAACACGTTTTTAGCGATAGCGTTTCCATTGGGAATATTTTCGATAATAACTGTTTTATACGTGAATGGTTATCATTGATGTCTCAAAAACAAATCGAAGATTACAAAAATGCTTTTGCGGATATTTTAGAAGGTGTTGTTTTGGAAGTAGATGAGATTTCAGAAGCATTTCAATTGTTTGATTCGCAAAATACTCGCGGTAAGGAACTTGATCCGCACGATTTATTAAAGGCGTATCATTTACGGGAAATGAATGATTATCCCTTTGAAAAGTTGAATTTGATTAAACAGTGGGAAGACATACCTCCTCGTTTAATTCGTGAACTGTTTTCCCTCTATTTATTTCCAATTCTGAATTGGTCTCAAAAAGAAA
>JAMPHX010000036.1 GCA_023663205.1 Corallococcus sp.
GTCTGCCGTAGCAGGCGCTGCGTTCAACCCGTACGACTACAAGTGGAAAGATAACGAAGGCGACAAAAAAGCGGAAAATATGAACTTCGTAACCGTAATAGGCGGTATCTACGGCGCAACAGACGCAAGCGGAATAGAAATGAACTTGTGTTACGTCATCACGTATCGCCGTGTCGGAGCAAACTTTGTGTTCGAGCCGTACGTATTCGGCGCAAACGGATATCAAGCGGATGCCGACAGAAGTTTTGAAGTAAAGGAATATTACTCCTTTGCGGACTTTGCCGAAGGCAACGCGTACAAGTTGACTTATGAAGAAGATACGGTAAACTACCCCGGACTCATTCCTACTATTTTGGCGGCTAATACCAAGATAACAATTCGTTTCTATACGGATTCCGACCTTAAACAGCAAGTTGCAGACGACAATATGGCAAACGGTTTGCCTTGGAAGAAGGGTACGTATTATATGCACGTCAGCGTAACCTTTGACGAAGCGTATAACCTAAACGAATTTGCAAGAACGATAGAGTTCGAAGTCAGCCCGCGCATTGCGAAAGTGGAGTGGGATTCCAAACCGGAGGATTTGACCAAGGTTTACAACGGCGCAAATCAAACGCGTGCGGCGCATATTACCAATATGCCCATGCGCACGGCAGGCGATACGACGGCTGCTCCGCAACTTACCACAACTTTGGTCAAAGACGTTAAGTACAGCGGCGGTTCGGTAGTTGCTCATACAATCTACGCAACTTTGCAGGCAACAGTAAACGGCGCGGAAAACGTCGGCGCGGACAACTTTACGCTGGAAGGAGCAACCAACCTCGAAAGCGAATTTACCGTTACTCCCAAGCCCATTGCGGTAACGGGTACGGATGTGCCTTCGCACGTATACGGCGACGCCGTAACCGAAAAGGCATATACCGTCAATGACGGATACGCTTTCTGCGAGACGGGCGTTGAATATATCGAAGTTGTAATATTGACAAGCGCGGCAGGGCAGCCCGATGCGTTTGCAAACAACTTGACGGGTGTGGGTTCGTACAGAGTAGTACCCCGACTCAAAAACATCCACGGCAACTACACGTTGGAATTTGAAGGCGCAAGCCTTGTGACGGAAGGCGTTTACACAATAGTCAAACGTCAGGTTACCGTTACGGTCTTGACGGACGGCGACGGCGTTACGCTTGCTGCAAGCGTTTACGGCGCGTCCCTTGTCGACCTCAACGGAACGGCAAACCCGATTTATCAAGTAACTGCAACCAACGGCGTCAACAAAGACGTAGCGGGCGCCGGAATACCTCAGGGCAAAACTGCGGCGGATATCTTTACTCTCGGCTGCACTGTTACGCAGTATTCGGCTGTAAGTTCCGATACGGTAAGATATCCCGTTACGTGTACATTCAACGACGAAGATAACTACACCGTGACATTCGATACCGATGCCTACGAGTATCTTCTTACCAAAGCGAAACTTACAATAGAAAGCGCGGCAGGCTACAACGGCACGTACGACGCTTCCGCGCACGATGCGTTTGCGGTAAGCGCCTCGTCGGTAAACGGTATGGAAATTACTTGGTGGTACTTTGACGGCGCGGATTCGCAATGGAAAGTATATCAAGCAGGCGCAGGCGAAGCGCAACTTAAAGTTCGCAACGTAACGGATAGCGCATCGTACAAGTTGAAGGTTACTGCGCCCAATCACGAAGATTTGGTTTACGCCGAACAAGACGGCACCGAAAAAGAAGTGCAAGTTACCGTATCCAAGGCTACGCTTACCGTTTCGGTCAATTTGACAATCAAATTTGCTGAAAGCGGACCCGACAAGCACGGAACGGAAAGCGGAAAGTGGTATATGCAATCGCTTGACGCTCTGACAAGCGCTACGGATAGTATTTTCAGCGTACAAGGTTTTGTCGGTACAGACGGCGGTGCGGCAGAAAAGACGTTGTTTGAAAGCGGAGAATTTTACAACCTTACGGACAGCGGCTTTGCTTACAAATACAAAGACGGCGTAACCTACAATGCAGGCGACGCGGTAGATACGTATGCGCTTGTTATGGTTACGGGCGCAAACAACGAGATAACAGGCTTGACCTGCGATAACTACAAGTTTGTAGGCGCGGAAGGAATGCTCAAAGTAGACCGACTTTCCGTCAAAGTAACCGTCAACGGCGGCGACGACTACACATCTGTTTACGGTACGGAAGGACTTGCCGTTCTTACAGTTGCAAACGACGTAACAGCAGTTGAAACCGATGAGGTTTCCGTATACGACGGCGCGCCGATAGATTTGACGTCCTTTGACTTTGCAAAGTTTGTATCTGCAATAACAACCGACGCTCTTGTTAATAAGGCAGGCAGTGTCGTGACAAACAATGTGACGGCAGACGGATATCCCGTAATAGTTACATTGACGGACGATTGCAAATGGCAAACGACCGCTCCGCAAAACGTGTACAAAATAACGCGTGCGCAAAACGTCATCACAACAGAAAATTACACACTGTTCAAGACGGCTTCGGCAAGCAACGTAAGTATGCCGGTTGCAGCCGCTTGGACTTACGGCGATTGGTCGGCAACCCACCAATTGGGTTATGCGCCGACAGGAAATCACGCGCTTACGGCTTTGCAACTGTTGTGCCGCGACAACGATTTGAAGGTAACTTTGCATCGCGCTGGCGTAGTTGCCCCCATAACGGAGATTACAATAACCTCCGAGCAAGACGCTACTGACGAACTTACTGCGATGTTTGCGGCGGTGCACGCGGCAAGCGGCGAATATTCGTTCTACGCAGGCGAGTATACGTTAACCTATCATATGGATATTGCTACAAACTACGACGAGTTTAACGAAAATTGGTACTTTGTCGTACAAAGGCAGCAACTTTCAGTAACTCCCGTAGGCTTTGAAGTAAGATACGGCGACGAACTTTCGCTAAAGAAAAATTTGACGTCGGTTGCGGAATACGACGCCGACGGAGATTATCCGTACAATGCCGAAGGACTTGTTTCCAATAACGGCGTTACGGACGAACTTGCAAACATCGTAACTTTTACCTTTGCTTCGACATACGCCGCAGGATTTGAAAACGGCTCGGTCAAACAAAACGGTTACGAAATTTGCGCTACCGCAATAGACGCGCTTGACGCTGCCGATATCGTTTACGATAACGGTACGTTTGCGTATCAAACGGCAAATTACGATATAACCTTCGGTTCTGCCGTATTCCAAGTGACTGCGCGCGCAATTTCCGTCAAGATTGTACCTCGCAGCAACCACTTCGATTTGATAAATCTCGTTGGCGATTCATACGTAATTCCGGAAGAAGTTCTGCCTTATTCGTTTACGCTTACAAGCGGCACTTTTGCCGAGGGCGACGGTGAAGCGGCAACGGGCGACACGGTTGAAGCGTCGGTTCAAAACGTGTTTGTTTTGACATCCAAAGCATTTGACAGTTTCGAAGGCGCGAAAACCAATAAACGCGGCGAATATCCCATATACCTTACGGCAGGCAGCAAGTACGGCAAAGACGGACTTGCCAACTACGCAATCACGGTGGAAGCCCCCGATTACACCAACGTAACCGAAGCGGACGCAATTTCGCGTTACGCTGGCAAGTACACGATAGAACGTGCCGAACTCAATGTCCTTATCGAAGACAACCCCTATATGGACGAGGATTGCAATACGCCGTATACCAAAAATCCGTACGAATACGACGGTAATCCCAAATATTTCAAGTACACATCCAACCTTCCCGCGGGAGTAGCCGAGGTAAAAGGACAGTTGGTGTACTATCCGGTATCCGGAGGTATCAAGGGCAACGCTTTGTCCTACGTACCCAAGGATTTCGGTTCGTACCGAGTGGAATTTGTGGTTGACCCCGAAGCCGACAACTATTCGACTTCCAAGGCATTTAAAAATTACTCGATAGAAAAGAGAAGCATAGAAGTAAATACTCGGCAAGTCGAAAACTCCAACGGCAGCGCAATCTACGAAAACGGCGCATATTACTTCAACGGCGGCAACTTCACATACCCCGTAAGTTTCAGTCACTTTGCAGACGGCGAATCCATCAATTTGAGTTACCGCGTAAGCAACCGCACCTTGCACAAAGCCATCGGAACTACCGATAAGGCGGCGTTTATGTGGTGTAACTTTGACCTTACCGACAACAGATTCGAGTTTGAAGTCCGCAACGCGGGTATCTACGAAGTTACAATAACGCTTGCAGATTCCGAAGATAACGACAATCCGTTCAAAGCGTCAAACTACGAATTTGTAAGCGGCGCAACAACGCGTACGTTTACGCTGAATATCGCGCTTGAAACGCTTACAGTGGAAACTGCATCTACTACCGTTCAATACGGTTCTCCTCTTACCGATACTACTCGTTTCGGCGGATTTACTCCGCTGTACTCGGTGCGCGGCGTAAGCGCAACCAATGCAACCAATACAACGGTAAATACGTTGCTGCACGCGGAAGAAAAGAACAACTATCTCAAACTTGCCGACGGCAAGACGGCGGTAGAGTACACTTCCGATTACGTTGTGGGCGATTCGGAGTTTGGCTCAACTTACAACCTTGCTTTGAACTCTTCCTGCATTGTGGCGTACAACTTCAATGTTGTACCTGCAAATACCGATGGCAAACTGTCTGTAATTGCACGTAACATCGACATTACAGTCAAGGGCTATGCCGATTTCGGCGCGGCGGATAAGGGACTTGCTTCCTGCAAGTACGACGGAACCACGGGACACAATGTTTGTATTCAAAACACTCTTGCAACATATGCAAACCGTGCAAAATTCCTATCGGCAGATATGGGTGCAAACTTTACGCGTCCAAGCGACTATCAAGACCCGATACTCGACGTCAAGTTGGCTATTGCGTCTTCTGCGCGCAACGTGGGCACGCGTTATCTCGGACCGCAACAGACGGGCGCGGAAATGTACGCCGTAACCTTCAAGAATAGCGACGGCGAGGAAATCAGATACGAATACTTGGAAGATGTCGTAAATATTGCCAAGTTGCCCACTTACGAGATACTTCCCGAAACGCTTTATATAGCGGTGGGGCAATACGGAGCAAATGTTTCGTACAACAATTTGGTAAGAAATTTCGGTATTCCTTACGGTACAAATGCACAATATAACACAAGCAGTAATTCCACGTTTGCGATACGTTACAGCGGTTGGGTAAATTCCGACGAAGGAAGCGACACGGGACATAACAGCGCGTCTGTGCTTGTAAACGTAGTAATCACCAAGTGCAAGATAACAAAGGTTGGCGACGACAGTCGGAAATACGCGCCTTGGGAAAGTCACGCAGGCGAAAAGTACACGGTTGAACCTGTACTTACCGGCGACGACGGTCGTACGCTCACATACGCAAACTACACAATAGTAACAGAGCCCGCAACCGTTACGGTAGAGCAATTGGCTATTTCGGGTATCACTGTTCCCGTAGAGTACAAGGAAATGACCACGACTTCGGGTGGCAGTGAAGTGATAAATTACAACAACGGTATTTCGGGTATCAAACGCGACATAAACATATCGTACACCTACGGCGCAAACCTGCCGCTTCCCAAGGAAGCATCGGAAGTTTTGTACCAAAGCATACGTTACAACACGAAGTCCGACGATACCGATACGGCAGGCAATGCTCCCACAAAGGCGGGCGAATACGTTGCAACCGTAACATTAGCAAGCAACGGCGACTACAAGTTTGACTGCGGTAAGAGCACTTACGTGGACGAATTTACTCACATAGTAACAAAGCGTACAATACGGCTTGCGTGGAAAGAACCCAGCGTAGTATTCGAAACGTCGTCTGTAAACAATGTAATTGCAACTTACAGAAAGTCGCTTATGACAATTGTTGCGTTCAATCACGGCGGCACCAACATCATCGGCAACCCGACGTATACCTACACCGATACGGATGAAGGTCTTACATTGGAAGTCGGCGCATTGGGACGCTTTGAAATTACGTTGGAATTCAATGCCGACGCGGCGCGCAACTACTCGTGGTCGGACGGCGACGGCAGACGCGTAATTTGGTTTACGGCGGATAGCAGCAACAACTCCGTCAAGTTCTCGGTTGAAATCGACGATACGGTTTACCGCGGAACGATGCCCGCGCCTCGCATTACTCTTACAAACTATTGGAACACTCCGATAGAGAACCCGAGTATCAACTATATGTACGCAAAGGCTACGGGTATTGACGTAACAGGCGACAGACATTTGACATCGGCGCAGGTAAGCAATTTGACATTTATGTCCAACGCTCAAACCGACGCAGGTTGGTATGTAATCCAAGCAAACTACGTAGGCAATGCAAATTACGCGGCGGCGCAGGCTTATTATCTGTACAACATAGCCAAGCAGACGGTTTACAAGCCGACGTTTACAACAACGGATACCGTATATAACGGCGGCACGCTTTCGGCTGATATCGGATACGATACGCGCGATGTGTACATCAGCAATTTCGCATACGACTTTGCTACGACGTCTACGGGCGCTACCGTAAGAGTAACCGACGTAGGCGCTTACAAGATAACTCTCGCTTTGCGCGACAAAGATAACTTGGTTTGGGACGATTCGCTCAAAACCGACTCCGACACCGTTTTAGATGACGACGGCGAAATAGAGTCGATAGCCCTTACTTGGACAATCGCCAAGGCAAATAACAACAAGATAATTTGGAACCCGTCCAACATTTACGAAGTATTCTACGGTGAAAATTTCTTAATCGAAGCGGGCGCGACATATTCCAACGCGGTAGCAATTTACTTTGCGGAAAAGACGGAAATCGATAAGGAAGATATTACCGATTGGACGGACCAAGGACCTTCCGATGCAAAGACTTACTATGTCAAGGTAGTAAGCGTAGATAACGGAAACTACAACGAGGCGGTGGATTACTGCGAACTCGATATCAAAAAGGCAACGCTGTACGCAACGGCAACAGGAACGCTCACCTACGGTCAATTGTTCGACGACGGTAATTTCAATTACGTTTTGAAAAACTCCGACGGCGCAGTCGTAAACGCTTTGGTGACGGTAGACCCCAATTTGCTCGAATATTTGTTGGCAGACGGCACATCGAGCGAAGGTCAGTTGCTTGAAGCAAAATCCCACGCATTGAAGTTGGGCGTAGATAGCGAAACAGGTTACGTCAAGGGTTTGACAAGCGCAAACTACAACATTTTGCTTGCCGACAAATACGGCAGTCTTGTTGTAAGCCCCAAGGAAATAACCGTTCAGATAGGCAACTACACGGGCGTATATCACGATACAATCGTCGACCTCAACTCCGCTATTACATTGGAAGTAGTGGGCGAAAACGATATTGACGAAAAAACTCTCGGCGTAGACCTCAGGACATCGGCAAACGAAAGCAGCAATGTCAACAGATACGACATTTACGCAGCCGATTGGAGCAACAAAAACTACGCGGTCACTTTCAGAAACGGTACCTATACAATTACCGAACTGAGAGTTACGGTGGAAATTCAGTCTGTCGGCGGAACGTACGGCGGCAAAATAGAGGGCGTTAAAGTTACCGCTATCACTACGGTAAATGCGGCAGTCAACAGAGATTTGGGCGCAGACGCGTTGAAGTTTACTTACAGATACACAGGCAAGTCCAACGGCGGCGTAACCTACAACAGTGCGGACATTCCGACGCTTGCAGGTACGTACATCGCTACGGTAACAGGCATTGTCGGCAATACCAACTATATTTTGGATTTGACTGCCGGCGACGTCAGCGCGCCGTTTGTAATCAGCAAAGAGGTTATAGACGCAGGCAAGTTGACAGTTCCGTCCAAAGCATACACAGGCGAAGCAATCGTTCCGCAAATAATCGATAACGATTACAACTTGGACGGCGAGGAGTTGATTTACAGAGTAGCGCCTCACGATGACTTTGTCGCAAGAGGAACGCATTACCTCACGTTGCGTCTTATCGACTTCGATAACTACAAGTGGCAATCGCTTGATATTAGAGATATGGAAGTTGCATTTGTAATTACCAAGGCGGAAAACAGCCTGCTGTCCCCGATAGAAATAAGCGGTTGGACATACGGCGGTTACAACGCAAAACTCAATGTGCCTACGGCAGAAGTCAAGTTCGGTACGATAGTGTTTGAATATTCTGCTTTTGCCGACGGCGGATTTACGACAAGAATCCCCGAAAACGACAACGCAGGTACTTACTACGTACGCGCAACTGTGCAGGAATCCGACGACTACGGATATTTTGAAAGCAAGCCTGTCGAATTCAGGATTAGCCCGATTGCGCTTACTGCGCCCACACTCGATATCAACGGAACCAACAATACGTACACCGGCGAACAACTGGCAGCGTCTTTGGTCGGATTCGACGACGATACAATGAGCACGCGTTACTACGGAAGTTCCACGACATTGGGTTCCGACGTCACGGTATACGCTACTTATGCGGGCGACTACCAAGTAGTAATAATGCTCAGAAACACCACGAATTACACTTGGGCACAGGGTACAACTTTGAACCAAGATAACAACGCCGTGATAAATTGGCACATCAACCGTCAAAAAGTTGCAATGCCGGAACACGACAACAAACAGTTTGTGGTAAACGGCAGTCTTATCACCTATTTGCCCGAAGGCTTTGACGACACGGTGATGGCAATCGAAAACAACACTTCCGGTTACGGCGGTACGTTTACGGCGACGGTTTCGCTCAAAGACACCGATAACTACGAATGGGAAGACGGCACAACAGACCCGCTTGCCGATTACGGTTGGTCAATCGTCGGCGCGCATACGGTATTTATTGCAGTTACCTGTTCGTTGGCAGGAGTATCTGCGGCGGCAATAGCAACGGCAATCGTGCAGTTTGTAATGCTCAGAAAGAAGAAACACGCCGCGCAAACATTTGACGGACAATCCGACGAAACGGACGAAGAGGATAATGCCGAGGAGGTCGGTGAATAATGAAAGTGCTTCAACTACTTAACTACAACATATTTTCCACCGACCAAATAGTAATAATAGTCATTCTTGCTGTAGTGCTTGCTGCGCTTTTGGGCTTGAACGGTTGGCTTATATACCTTCTGCACAAGCGCGGCGAAAGAAAAATGTACTCGCAGCAACTCAAACGTCAACGTGAAGCGTTAATAGACAAACTAAACGCCATGTATATGGGTGAGGAAGTCGACGTGGACGGCAAGACATCGTTCAAAATCGTGGCGGATACCGACGAAGAACCCGAGGAAGAAACCACGGTTGCGGACGAAGCGGACGAGGACGAGGAGGACGAGGAAGGCGAATCGCTGGAATTGGTCGTTACCGAAACGGGAAGCGTGGTGCGTTACAACCGCAGTTTTACTGCACGCCTAATCCAAGCAGACAACGATTTGAAAGCGCGTTACTCGGAAATAAAAAATCACATTATGTCCTACAAAGGCATACGTTCTCGTATGAGTTGGAACAAGGAAACCTTCCACATAGGCAGACGCAGTATCGCAAGTTTTGTCATTCGCGGAAAAACGCTGTGTCTGTGCCTTGCGACCGACGCCAAGATGTTTGACGGCACCAAGTATAAGGTGGAAGATTTATCTGCCCGCAGTAAAAACAATTCGATGCCCTGTAAGTTCCGTATTACAAGCGACCGCAGGACGGGTTACGCCAAGGAACTTACCGACATTGTAATGGCAGGCTTCGGAGTGGAAAAGCAAATAACATACTTTGCACAGGATTACACCTTGCCGTTCAAATCGACGGAAGTGCTGCTCAAACGCCGCTTGATAAAGATTGTCGGCAACGGCATACGCGATTTGGAAAAGGAAGACGCGCTTGCCGCGGCAAGACGTATACGCTACAACCGCAGTTTCGAAGCCCGCATAATACAGGCGGACGACGAACTTAAAGGCTACTATTCCAAGATAAAAAATCATATTTTGTCCTATGACGACATACGTTCGGCTGACAGTTGGAAGAAGGAATCCTTCCTCAAAAAGCGTACCGTTTACGCTACGTTTGTCATCCGCGGAAAGACGCTGTGTCTGTGTCTTGCGCTTGACCCCAAACAGTTTGAAAACACAAAGTATAAGGTTGAGGATTTGTCTGCACGCGTCAGCAAAACCAAAACGCCGCTTATGTACCGCGTCAAGAGCGCTCGCCGTATTAACTACGCTTTGCAATTGATTGACAAGATGTTTGCCGAAGCGGGAGTGGAAAAGATAGAACGCATACCGGTAAATTACGCCGTGCCGTTTGTTTCGACGGAAAACCTGATAAAGAGAGGTTTGATAAAAGAAGTTGCTTTGCAACCCAAGTCGGAAGAAACGGAAAAGGCCGCGGCTACAACCGCTGCGAACGAAACAGCAACGGCATAACGGAAAAAAAGATAACGGCTGCCCAAACGGCAGCCGTTATTTTGCTGTTTTGAGGCATATACATTAGGTATTTGGACAATAAATATATTGTCAATACATCTGTAATTGTGCCGCATTGGTTTTTATTATAATATATACGCGGCACGATTTTGACGTATCGGTCGCGTTTTTCGGAACTGTTTTGCACGGTGTCTTTGTAAAAACTCGTAAAAATCTTGTAAATACCCTCAAAAATTGATTATTTTTGCACATGATTTTCGCAGTTCGGTAGGTTTAATTATGCTGTATACTTGCAAAATGCAAATTTATGTGCTAAAATATTCATTACTCACATCTGTAAAGTACGGAGTAATTCTTGAATGCGTTTATTTGAGGTTAAACATCGGAATGCGGTGCGCTTACCACATAATACCGCGTCTTGCCGAGAGTTGATGCTTCGAGCGGTTGTCAAATTTCGTGACAGTCGTTTAATATACGTTACGCAAAACAATTGAAAAAAGTATTTAGTATGGAAGGCATTTGAATTATTATGGAAAATCAACGTGATACGTCAAAACCCAAGATATTAGTAACTTTGATAGAAGCAGGAATGGGACACATAGTCAGCGCAAACGCTATTTCGGAAGCGCTGAAACAAAAATACAGGGATAAAGTAGAAATTATCGATAAACATATTTTGCGCGATAGCGACAATGAAGTTTTGAGAGAATACGAAAAATATATTATCAAAAATGTGCAGTTGTATTCCAAATCACCGACTTTCGGCTATTTGCAGTATGCTTCTATGTATTTGCTCGGACCGCAAAATTCTTTGAAATTTGTGCACAGCACCGTTTTGAAAAAAGAAGTTAGAGCGACTGTGGAAGAATATGCAAAAATCAAACCCGACGTAATAATTTGCACGCACTTTTTTGCAACGCATTGCGCCATTATGTACAAAAAGGAGTGCGCTCCCGATGTGTTGGTAGTAAGTTACTGCCCCGACAACAACATTCACGGTTGGTGGGATGTCCGTGGCGATATGATGTATACAAACAATCCTATGGCTACGCGTCAGGCATATCAGCGCAATTACAAAAGCGGCTGCGTGTACGAGGCTTTTTACCCTACGCGCAAAGAAGTAATGGAAACCAACGAAAGCAAGGAGTTTTACCGTAATAAATTCGGTATACCGCAGGACAAATTTGCCGTAGTGGTTGCCGACGGCGCATATGCTATGGCAAAGTCGGAAAGCGTGTGTTTGTCGCTTATGGAATCGGATTTGCCGCTGACAATATGTTTTCTTGCTGGCAAAAACGAAGAGTTGAAGGCAAAGTTCGACAAATTGAAGCAGACCGTCAAACCCAACATAACCTTGTTGACATTCGGCTTTTTGTCTAATGCTCCCGAGTTGTACCGCGCGTGCGATTTGTTTATCACAAAGTCCGGTCCCAATGCAATATTGGACAGCGTAATGGTGAACACGCCGATAATAATCGATTACTGCGCTACGCCCATAGAAGTCGCCACCAAAAACCTGTTTGTCAAACATTTTTCGTGCGGGTACTTTATGAGCAGTCCCTCGCGGATAAAAAAGCAAGTGGAAAAATTTATCGAAAACCCCAAGTTGCTTGACGAGTTCAGCGCGTCGCTGCAATTTTTTGACAAATCCAAGAACGGTGCGGAAAAGATTGCCGACGATATTATCGAAATGCTGTTCAATCCCGCAGAGCACCGCGCCAAACGTCTTGCCGAAGAAGATGCGTTTATCGATTCGTATATCAAAGTACGTCAGGAAAAAGCCTGTAAAATTTACCGTAAGGAACTGCAAATAAGCAACATCAATTACAGGCGCACAACATTGCAGAAAACCATCAAACGCAAAAAACTGGTCTACCGCAAAAAATCCGATAATATCAAAAAGAATTTTCACAGCGGTAAAGACAGTCAGCGGTTTGCAAGAATTTTGGTTCGCTTAAACGAAAACTCGCTTGCCAAGGAAAAGAAAACAGAAAAAAGAAAAGCCAAAGGTTGATTGAATTTGGCAGATTGAAATTTGCCGTTATATAAATACGCGCGGAGATTATCTCCGCGCGTTGTTTTTATTTCAGTGCCGAAACCGATATTTTATATCAAAGTACAGGTTACGGGGTTGCGTACCGTCAGTAATGTCAACGGTTAAATTTGATTGAGAACTTCGATTATTTTGCGGGCAACGGCGTCGCTGACGTTATCCTGTGCGATTTTTACAAAATTACCGTGTTTTTCCTGCGAGCAGCCGTCATCGGATGCGTATTGTTTGATTGCCGCAAGTATTTGACGTTTGTTTTTTACTACTGTGGCAGCGTTGCGGTTTTTCAAAAATTTGATATTTCGTACTTCGGGGAACAATAGGTTGTTAAGCACGATAAAGCGCAATTTGCATGCCGATGCCTCGCAAACGGAACTGCTACCGCTTTTGCCTACCATAATTTTGCTGTTTTTCATAAGGTAGTGCATATCGGTTACAAATCCGAGATTTACTACGTTGGTAATATTGTTTTGGGCAACAAATTCGTCAATATCGTTTTTGCTTTTTTCGTTGCGTCCGTTTACTACAATCAAACTGTAATTGCCTATTTTGTCGTGAAGGTATTTGGTCAAACTCAAATTGTTTGCAAATCCCGCGCCGCCGTTGGAAATGAGTATATACTCGGCGTTAGGTTTCAATACGCCCCCCGACGGACTGTCGGGGTCGGGTTCTTGCAAAAACTTTTCGGAAATAGGCACTCCGAGCGTAAG
>JAMPHX010000037.1 GCA_023663205.1 Corallococcus sp.
TAAGCGAAGTTTTGTATTTGTGCGAATAACCTTGTTCGGTAAGGTTGTTTTGCCAATTTAGGATATCGAGCGGTGTAATATCTACTACTTTGCATTTGGTGAACGTCGGCAAAATCATACGGTTTATTTTGTTGCAGTTTTCATAGTAACTGCTTTCCTTTTGGCGTGTTCGCAGATATTCTTCGTATTCCCCGCACAGTTGGTCGAAAATTATATCTCTTTTTTCGGTTTTGCCGATGTGCGAATTTGCATACTTGACGTAGGCTTCGTGCGCTTCGCGTTTTGTGCGGAAGCCCGACAAGCGTTTGTGCGTTTCTTTACCGTTTTCAATGGTGCGGAATCTGACCGACCATAATTTTGATTTTTCGCTTTGTTCGTAGTGTCCTGTCATAATTTTTACTTTTTGGTGTTTTAATAATCATTTTTGCAGTTTTTCTGCAAAAGCACTTACTTAACTACGCTTAAAAAGGCAACTGCCTTTCCCAAAATACGCATTTGTTTCAATTCGTCACCCTCGAAGTTGAGAGGTGCAAAGGTGGGGTTTTCGGGACGCAGTTCAACGCGGTTCTCGTACTTGTACACGCGTTTGAGAGTGGCTTCGTTAGCTATTAGCACGGCGGCTATTTCGCCGTTCTCGACGTCATCCTGCTGCCTAATATAGACGATATCGCCGTCATGTATGCGGGCGAGTATCATACTGTCGCCCTTGCAGCGCAGGGCAAAATCGGCGTGAATGCGCCTATCAATGTTTATATATTCTTCGATGTTTTCCGTTGCCAAAATGGGCGTTCCGCAAGCGATTGTGCCGAGTAGCGGAACTTTGTTAAATTCGGGCAACGATTCGATGTTGGAAATGTCCCAAAAATTAAAATTTGTTTCGCTATCAAGAATAAGGGCGCTCTCAATTGCTTGTAATGTATCTACTCTTGGATTAGTTGTAAATCCCGCAAATATCTTGGCAATCGTTTGTATGGGAATCTTACTTTTTTCCGCCAGTTCTTTTTGGGTAATGCCATTCTTTTTCATAATTGTTTTTAATTGTTCAATTTTAGGATTTAATTTTTGCATTTTTAATACACCTTTAAGATTTGTTTTGTTATCAATGTCAAGTGCTTTTTCTATTGCTTCCATTGTATCAATGCGAGGCGTTGGCGTGCGCCCGCAAAAAATATTTTTTAAAGTATTTAAAGGAATTTTTGATTTTTCCGATAGTTCTTGATACGTAATTTTGTTTTCTTTTATATAGTTTTTAATTTCGGAAATAGTCATAAATAACACCTCTTTGAAAGAGTTTACAAAAAAAATTCCAAAAAGTAAATAATTATATCAAAAATTAGTTGACAAATTCCGAAATTGGAATATAATTATACTTACACTTCCAAATTTGGAATTAAATTGGAAGAAAATCAAGAAATTGGTTGGAATTGGTTTTAAATAGTTTTAAACGATTTGAAAGTGGTTTTAAATGGTTTTTGGCGACTTTTAAGCCGATTTGACAATAATTATTGATTTGCAATAATAACAAGGAGGTAAAAAAGCGTAACAATCGAAAGACTGTACGCTTTTTATTTTGAAATGGATTCTAAGAAAAATAAGTACATGGTAATGGTAGATGAAAAATATTTGGTAGCAGTCGAGAGCACAAGCCTCGGCGGCGCCGAACACCTTATTTTAGACTATATACCCGAAGTAAAATCCGCATTAGCATTCTCGTTGGATATCAAAACGAAAGTATATTACGACATGACCCGAGATTGCGAAACGATTGGTTTAAAGGAATTGTACAAGACGAAGCAAGAAGAGCATCTTATTAAGCAACAACACGAAGCGCTTAAATTTTATGTGGATGAAAAGCAACGTCGCATAACTGATTATTTAAACAAAGTTGAAAATGCTCGTCAAGAGAGGGAGCAAGCAATTGAGATGCTAACGGCTTTTGAAGAAAAGTACGGGTTGAAAGCAAAATGAAAAGAAAAACAGAATTAGTAAGTAAAACAAACAACGTGATAATAGATGGACTTTGCGGAGCAAAGATAGAGATTTGTTTGGATTATATATCATCCAGTAAGGTGATTGTAAATACTGCAAGGGTGAGTGATATGTGTATGCTGTGTCCGGCGCAAAGAAATTGCAAAGAGTTTACCACACTTGTATGCATAATGTCGTCCGAGGGTGATGCTGTGAATAAATTGTTTGAGTTATTAAAAAGAGTTCAAGGCAGCCGCATTACGGAGTTGGAGCGTATTGAGACCAAAGCCACGTTAAAAGTAAAGTCAGAGTAGTAGTCAAAAGACTTATGGCTATGGTTTTAAGAATGTTAGTTAAGTTGGACTTCCATCGTTCTAAGGCTTCAATACCGCGAGAGGTAATAAGAATTCCAACCATTGGCGTGTCTGCTTGAAGGCTCAAAAATGCCAAACTTATACATTCGCGTAATGCTTTTTTGTAAGAGTTTAGATGGCGTTTGTCTTTTAATTCAAAATAGACATCTTCGTCGGTAATGACAATTGTTGCATTTAAAGGAGTATCGCGCGGTTTGCATTGAAGCGAGTAAACGATTTTCAAAATTCGACGTTGATATTTGTTCATCAATAACTCCTTTGTGTTTTTTCAAACATTATAGCACAAAGGCAAATTAAAAACAAGAGGGGGTGATTAAATGACGTTAAGCGAATACATACAAAGTCGCGGTATTAAGCCGTATATGGTGACGCAGCAAATGGGAGTAAGCCGACAATACGTGTGCGGCTACGGCAAAGTCAGAATGCCCACGGTACGGACGCTGCAACGCATAGCAAAAGCAATGACGGATTTGGGCGTTCCGACAACGGCGGCAGACGTTTTCCGCGCGGTTTGCAGCGACAAAAACGAAGAATTAAACAAGGAGGATTAAGAGAATATGACGAAGCAGGAAATTCTGACAAAGCGGCAGTTTCTCGACAAGCACGACATAATGCAGATTTTCGAGTGCGGCAGAAGCAAAGCAGAGGGCATTATACGGTCAATCAAATCCGTAAGTGACAAGTTGATGATTAAAGGCAAAGTTACGGTATCGGATTACAACGCGTGGTACGGATTGTACGGGAGCAAGCAATATGGACAGAGCGGACAGAATAAAAGCGTGCAATGAGCGCACAGCGCATAACGGCTGGGGAGTGTTTGCGGGGAAATACAATTTGACGCCACAGCAGGCAAAAGATTTCCTCGAACGCACGGTGCAGTCATTTGCCGAGGTGGCAAAGCACAAAGACGTTTACCCGCGCGGAGAGGTGGACATCCCGACAATTGACGGGTTGCGCTACAAGGTGAACTTATGAAGGCAAAAAGAAACATCGGTCACGTAAACGCAACCGATGCTCTTCAAAGAATTGACGTGAAACTTAATGGAAGAAAGTTCCACAAACAAAGGAGTTGCAAGGAAAACCTTGCAAGAAAAGTATATCACGGACAAGACGTGGTGTCAAGAGGGTTAAGACATTAAAGGAGTTAGCAATGGAAAAAGTAACATTACGGGAGTTGCGCAAGGCAGCGGGCAAGAGCGTGCAGGAAGTGACGGAAGTCTTGGGAGTAAAAAAGTCCACTTATTACAACTATGAATACGGCTTACGCAAAATCCATATAGAACAGGTGCTCACCTTGTCAAAGTTATACGATATAACTGCGGAAGAAGTAATAGAGGCTCAACTCAATAGTTGTCTATGCGTCCAATGAGATAATCTGCGGGAACATCAAAGTAGTTGCATATTGACCTTAAAATTGATAATGATGGCTCGCGAATTCCTTGCTCATAGTTGGAATATGTGCTTAAAGGAATTCCAATAGAAGACGATACGGTTTTCAGTGTGGAATTGCTTTCCAACCGGAGTTGTTTAAGACGTTCATTAAATTTCATATCTTACCTCATTTACAATGAATTTAACACAAAACGAGTAAAAAGTCTTGACATTACACAGTTTGAGTAATATACTTATTACACAAAACGAGTAAAGGGAGGCAACAATGAAAAACGAAACAATTGAGAAAGGCAGAGTGAGCAGGGTCAAAAACAAATTGACGCGCGAAATCATGGAGGATTGGCGTTGGGGACTTCGGGGTACGGAGTTCTACAAGTACGCGTCACTCGGGTTGCGAGCGGAAATAAAATTTAAATGCTGTTTCTACTGCAACTTAAAACGCGTTAGAGCGTGCATATCCGCGGACGAGTACAACCTCGGAACGTACGAGGAGATATTCTCGGGCGAAGAAGCGTGGCAGGATTGCGTTGATTGGGTGGTCGCAAAGATTACCGAGTTAGACGCCGTGCTGTTTAAAAGAGTAGAAAGCGCGAACATTTACGCGCAAAAATATCAAAGAATTTTAAAAGGAGAATAGGAAAAATGGAAAACACAAAGCAAAACAAATATCGTATACAAATCACGAATGTTGACACAGGAAAAGTGGAGATTGATGCAGAAACTAATTGCATCGTCGGCGCATTTGAAGACAAGAGTAAGGACGGATATTTGGGAATTGGAATAACATCAGCCAATGCAATGCCTATATGCCAAACAATTCTATCTGCGGAAAAAAGTATTGAAGAATTGTTGAAGAGTCATCCTGCGGTTATGAAGTTATATACGATTGTAAAGGCACTAAACATTTTCACGGAGGCAAAAGCATGAACACTGACGAAAAAATGGAAAACAACTATTTTGCAGCGTTGAACAAAATCAATGTTACAGAAAAGACTGAAAAGAAAAACGGTTTGACATACTTATCATGGGCTTGGGCTTGGGGCGAGGTTAAAAAGCAATACCCCGAAGCGCAGTACCATATTTACGAAAACGAGCAAGGTTGGAATTACTTTACCGACGGTAAAACGTGTTGGGTCAAGACAAGCGTTACAGTCAACGGCATCGAACATATCGATTATTTGCCGGTTATGGATTTTAGAAATGCGTCTATACCCAAAGACAAGGTAACGAGTTTTGACGTTAACAAGGCTATACAACGCTCTATCACAAAAGCCTGTGCGCGTCACGGATTGGGATTGTACATATATGCAGGCGAGGATTTACCGGAAGAGCCAACGCCGCAGCACGAAGAACCACCGAAACAAACTTCGCCGGCACCCACGCCGCAACAACAAGCACCGGTTAACGTCAGTATAAACGATATAGTTCCGCCGACGGAAGAACAGTTGCGCGAACTTGTGTCTCTTGGAGGTACAATCGACGTAGTTGCGGATTATAACAAGGTGCCGCCATTCATGGTGACGGCAGACATGGTGCAAATACTGATTGACCGCAAGAAAAAGATACTTGCAGGGGAGGGGCAAAAATGATTAACTTTGTAAAAGAAACGCATCAATATTTTGACGGCGAAAAAGAACTAATGCCAGTCACGCAACTTATGAATAAACACGGGCTTGCACCCAATTATCAATTTGTTGATGCTGACACATTGGAAAAGGCGAGCAAGCGCGGAAGCCTTATACACAAAGAAATCGAAGATTACAACAAAACCGGTGCGGTGGGATTTACTGCCGAATGTGAAAATTACGCAACTTATGTTACATCTAATAAGATTAACTGTCTTGGAAGCGAAGTAATGGTTTATAACGACATTGTAGCAGGAACAATTGACATTTTGCTCAACGACCATGACGAGGTGATAATTGCTGACATCAAAACAACATCAATCTTGCATAAAGACGCAGTAAGTTGGCAGTTATCTATATACAACTATCTTATGGACAAAAAAGCGCAAAAGGCGCAAGCGTTCCATTTTGACAAAGACGGCAATTTAAAAGTTGTAGATATTCCTTTTAAACCACTTGCAGAAATTGAAAGGTTGCTCGATTGCGAACGCGCAGGGGTGATTTATCAGCAAAACCTGCTTGTCGACAGTAACCAGTTGGCTATTATCACGGAAGCGGAGCAAATCATTGCCGAAGCCGACTCAATGAAAAAGGCGGCAGAGGAACGAATGAGTATAGTTAAGAAAGCACTAATCCAAGCAATGGAAGAGAAAGGAATTAAAACTTTTGAAACCGACGCTATTAAATTGACATACGTTGCACCTACCAGTCGGACATCGATTGACAGCACGAAGTTAAAAAAAGACCTGCCGGACATCGCTGCACGATATCAAAAAACAACCGAGGTTAATGCGAGTTTACGAATCGCGTTGAAATAATGATGGAAAAGACTTTTGAATTTGATGCTATAAACTTGTTGACCGATTATGAGGGCAACGCACAACTTATTTGTTCGATTTCAAAGGCGTACAAGCAGACGGCTCAAAAAGCCGTCTCGGACGCCAAAGAACGGCTCAAACAAGGCAAAAAGATGTGCATAGGCATTGAACAAACGCGCAAACGCAGAAGTATCGACGCAAACGCTTATTTCCACGTATTGGCAAACAAGATTGCCGAAGCAATGCGATTAGGCGACGAGGAAGTCAAACAGAGATTGGTGCTGGATTACGGAACGCCGATAGCCGTTGCGACATTTCCGAAAGAAGCGAAAGCGGCGGATTATTGGAGTTATGCAAAGTATATCGGTGAAACTACTACGGGAGCGCAATATATGCTGTACAAGCCCACTCATACGCTTGACAGTAAGGAAATGGCGCGGCTTATAGACGGCGCGGTGCAAGAGGCAAAAGCGCTTGGAATCGAGACTATGACGCCGAGAGAATTAGCGCAATTAGGAGGGGTTAACAGTGGCGAATGAACTAACAGCGAAAAACCGCGAACGGCTCAACGAGATGTACGCGTTGCTTAAACAGCGAACCTACTCCAAAGAGGAGTTGTGCAAGTTGTTTGACACGGGCGAACGGCAGGTGCGGTTAATGGTAAGCACGATAGCAAAACGTCGTCCCATAATAACTACGAGCGACAGCAAAGGTTATCGCGCTGCGGTAACGGTTAAGGACTACGAAGATGCCCGACACTCTTGGGCGGAACTGTCAAGCAGACAGCAAGAATTAGAGGAGCGATGCAGACCATTGATAGAGTTCTGCGAGAAATGCCAAGAAATGAAAAAGGAGAAAGAAGCAATATGAACAGATGGTGCGGTATAGGAAATTTAACGCGCGACGTGGAAACTCGTGCGACAGGGCAACATACGGTCGCAAAATTTACGATAGCAATTAACACCGGCAAGGACAGCGCGGCGTTGTTTATTGACGTTAACGCGTGGAATCAACTTGGACAGAACTGCGCGAAGTTTTTGCGAAAAGGCAGCAAGGTTGGCGTAGTCGGAAGAATTAACGTGTACAGTTACGAGCATAACGGCGAGAATCGGAAGGGCTTCAATATCGAAGCGGAGCAGGTAGAGTTTTTAAGTGCACCGGTTGCGCAGACCGCCCAAGAACCCGAGACGGTAGACACGTTAAAAGAACAGCAAGTCGTTGACGACGATATGCCTTTTTAGAGCGGGTGGAGTATGAGCAGCAAAGATTATTTTGAGATAAAGCAAGCGGAACAGGAATTCAAAACGAAGTGGCTCAAAGTAAATCCGTACTTAACGGACGACAGCGGAATATACATGCTGACACGGCAAAACGAGGAAGGGTTTAAATTTGCGTACATAGGTCAAGCGCGTCATGTGTTGACGCGTTTGGCGCAGCACCTCAAAGGTTGCGACCAGCACATAGACCTGTCGCTAAAAAAACACGGGCTTTGGGACGGCAGCACCAATCCTTACGGATGGTTTGTACAAGCAGTAAAGATAGACGAACAGCAACTTGACGAGTACGAGCGCAAGTACATCAAGCACTATGCGGATTACGGCTACCAACTACGCAACAAGACAAGCGGCAGTCAAGGCAAAGGCAAGAAAGGCATTGCGGAAAACAAGCCTGCAAAGGGCTACTACGACGGCAAAAAACAAGGCAGGGCGGACGTAATAAAAGAGTTGCAGAAGTATGCGAAATACGTTGAAATAACGCCCGTAGACGACAAGAAGTTGTCAAAACGAATGTGCGAAAAGTTTTGTGAAATAATAGGAGAAAAAGAAGATGGCAAAGGCTAAATTACAGCGTGAAAGCGTGGTGTTTTATCGGAGTTTTTTTGAGGCGATAAAGGAACTCGAACCGCTGCAACAAGCAGAAGTATACAACGCGATATTCGAGTACGGTTTGAACGGAATCGAGCCGAAAATAAGCGGCGTGGCAAAGTTAGCATTTACGCTTATACGTCCGCAGTTAGAGGCAAATAACGTCAGATACACAAACGGTTGCAAGGGCGCGGAGTACGGTCAAAGAGGCGGTAGACCGAGAAAGACGGCGGAAGAAGAAACAACTCAAAATAACCCCGTCGGGGTTTCGGAAAATGCCAAAACGGAAACCCCTAAAAAACCCCAAAATAACCCCACTGGGGTTGTTGGTAAAAACCCCACACAAACCCCTAATGTAAATGAAAAGGATAATGTAAATGATAATGATAATGTTAAGGATAATGAAAATGATAATGAAAAGAAAAAGGAAAGACAGGACTTACGCGCAGGCGCGTGCGAGGGTGAGGGGTGGTGTCGTCCGATTCCTACGTTAAAAGAAGTTGTCAGTTTTGCAGAGTTCCGAAACTCGTCTGTTAATCCGCAGAGTTTCTACGATACATTCGCCACCACTACGCCGCCGTGGACAGACCCGAATGGAAAACACATAGTTGATTGGCAACGCGTATTCCTTGCGTGGGAAAAACGTGATAACGCTCGGAACGAAATGCAACCTAACAAGCAAATTGATTTCGGAGACGAGATATGACATGGGAAGATTTCACGGATTTGCAGGTCAAGTGGATGAACGACGAAGCGGGGCAGTTAGACGACGGATTCGACTGCGCTGTTTGTAAGAATCGCGGTTTTACGTTCCACAGCGACGGCAAAGGCATATACACGAAAGAGTGCAACTGTATGGCGCGCAGATACACGGCTCGTCGGGCAAAGCGGAGCGGGTGCGCAGATTTGCTTAAAGTGTTTAACTTCGGCAACTACAAGACGGACACGGATTGGCGCAAAGATATCTCCTCAAAGGCAAAGGAGTTTAGCAAATGCGACAGGGGTGTATTTTATATCGGCGGGCAGGTCGGAAGCGGCAAAACGCACATATGTACCGCGATAGTCAATGCGCTTATCGAGCGCGGTAAAGAGTGCCGGTATGTAGTTTGGAGAGATATGCTGACGCGTATCAACAGCACCGTAGATAACTCGGAGTTGTTTGAGGCGACCATTGACGAGTACGTTCAAACCGAGGTGCTGTACATTGACGACTTTTTCAAAACTTCGCCGAGCGCTGCGGAGATAGACAAAGCATTTCGCGTCATCAACGGGCGCTACAACAAGTACCTCGGAGGAGCGAAAACATTTACAATTATATCGGCGGAAAAGACATTATCGCAACTTGTAGCGATTGACGAAGCGGTTGCAAGTCGGTTAAAGCAGATTGCCGGCGATTACTTTGTGAGCGTCAAACATGACCCACAACGGAATTATCGGCTATATGGGAAATAAATGCGGGACACTCACTTTTTTGAGCCGAAAAAGGAATACAAAATGAATGAGCACAATACTTCAAATCAGAGAAACATTTCAATCAGTTTAAACACATTGTGCATTATAGTCTTTTTGATTTTTATGATTTTAAAACTATGTAACGTAATTACTTGGAGTTGGGTAATTGTATGTATACCTCTCTATGTCATTGCGGGAATATGGGTTTTAACGATTTTAATTGTGGCTATTATGGTCATAGCCGAAATTGTTATAGCCAAGAGAAAAAACAGAAAATGAAACGAATATTGCTCGGTGGCAGCCCATGTACTCACTGGTCGATTGCGCAGAAGAACAACCGTGAAACACAACCGAATAGCGGTATCGGCTGGGAACTTTTCAAGAACTATCTCATAGCCAAAGAGAAATTTAAGCCGGATTACTTCTTGTACGAAAATAACGTGTCGGCAGCGCTACCGATTAAAAACGAGATAAAGAAACAACTCGGCGTATGGGACGGCACATTTTTAATGCCGTACACGGATGTGCGGTATATCGAAATCAATTCGGCTTTGGTAGCGGCACAAAACCGCGAAAGGTTTTATGTCCATAACTGCGGAGAGGTCGGGCAGCCGAAAGACAGAGGAATACTTTTGCGCGATGTGTTGGAAAGTGGATTGACCGACAAGAACAAGGCTTATTGCTTAAAGCACCAAGCGGGGAATGCGCGGGATTACTTTAAGAAACATCATACGCAAGTTGCGTTTGAGCGAATACCCGAATATGGAAAAGGAGACAAGTCGCGTTCTGTAATAGCAGGGTACGCTTGTAAAGGCGACGGCGAGGGTAGTCTTTTAGATAAATGCTTTACGGACAACCCGAACAAGCAAAAGGTTGATTATGTGGCAGAACGCTGTATCTTCCAAAATCCGCACGGCTATAACGACGGCGGTATGAAGCATGACAAAACACCGACATTGACCGCAAACGGCTGTTGGCAAGAAAATAATAAAGTGGTTGAGCCATTACCCGCTTATACCATAGCCGTAGAGTTTGACGATAACGGCAGACCGACAAAAGCAATGTCTTACGCCGACGGTAAGTTACACACGGTCTACGAAGTCAAGGACGGCAAGATAACGATTAAAGGCAAAGAGTACCCTATAAAACTCGCAGACGGCTATTACATAATTCGCAAGTTGACAGTCAATGAATGTCGCAGATTGCAGACAATTCCCGATTGGTACAAAATGCCGTGTAGCGATACGCAGAATTATAAGATGCTTGGCAACGGCTGGACTATCGAAGTTATTAAACACATACTGTCGCATATTCCCGGCATCGCAAAAGGCGAGCCGATAGAGGTGCTGTCAATGTATGACGGGCAAAGTTGTGGACAGATAGCCTTAAAGGAACTCGGTGCAAACGTCATAAGTTATTACGCAACGGAAATAGACAAGTACGCGATACAAACAACGCAAGCGAATTTCCCGAACACGATACAGTTGGGTGACGCGTTTCAAGTGCGCGACGCGGATTGGAGATTACCGCTATGAAACTACAAACAATCGCAGACTACGAAGCCGAGTGCGCCCGTGTCGAGGCAATAATAGCGAAGTCGAGCCGTCGAGCGAAAGGCGGCTGGATTAAATACCTGCACAGGCTTTGGAAGGAAATGCAGGAGTACAAGAAAAACAAGGAGCAAACACAATGAATGTTTACAAAGACTATTTAGGATTTGAGTTTGACAAAATATTTTGGAGTAGGCTCGTGCCGATACATATAGCAAGTGATGGTCTTTATCGGTGCGACTGTTGCAACAAATTTCCGCACGAGTGCATTAACAAAAAGAGCGCCGCGGAATACGATAAGATACGCCGAATAGTTGATATTGAACGCGAAGGATTTGGCGTTAGTAGTTATCTTTACCCGATTAGGCATACGGGCTATTTAAGAGCAGATATGTTTTACGATGCTGATTTGATTTGGAAGATACAAAGAGAATTGGCGCGTGTAGCCGGTTTTGAACTTAAAAGAAGTAGTTTTTTTTGAGGTGATACAACAATGAAACATAACACGCGAAAGCAATTTACAAAGGCGAGAAACAAGACGATAGCGGAATTAGAAAAGGAGAATAGATAATGCGATACATAATTATGGATAGACAAAAAGCAATTGCAGAAATAACAAATATATTGTCACATTTTCCTCTTTATCGTAGTTACTATGAACCATTTAGATATGAGGTTTATGCCTACGATAAAGCAGCGGAAATATTGGTAGATTTGGGTTATGGCAATGTCAAGCAAGCCATTAAGGAAGTGTTGCAAAAAGTAGTAAATATTTGCAAAAATGAAGAAGATTATCAAGATGGTACAGTAAATACTCAACTCGAAAAAAAAGACCAACGCGACGATAGTATCGATGCGCTGATATACGCGACGAAACCGTACTACCCATTACATTTAGGCATAGCAGTTGGGTGTGCTTATGTGCGAAGCAAGGTAAAAGAGTTGGCAAAGGAATATGACATAGAGGTGGACGAATGAAAAGTGTAATGATTTCTATACGACCGAAATGGTGCGAACTTATTGCAAACGGCAAAAAGACAATCGAGGTACGTAAGAGCCGTCCGAAGTTGGAAACGCCGTTTAAGTGCTATATGTATATGACGAAAGACTGCAAGAAGCACTACTACATAGACGAGTACGGCGATAGACAAGTAGAGTTGATACCGCAAAAGGTTATCGGCGAGTTTGTGTGCGACAAGATATATGGCGTTGCCATCACAGGAGTGTTTGATGATGGCAAGCAAATAGAGTTTGATATTCTTAAACACGCTTGTCTTACAAACAGCGAATTGCTTGATTATATCGGTATTAAAAATGCTTACGGCTGGCACATAACCGACCTAAAAATCTACGACACGCCGAAATCATTGAACGACTTTAAGAATTGCGCATATCCGCAAAAAGAGTGCTTAGAAAATCAGTGCGAATACTGGGGCTATTATGGTTGCGGGAAACGCATTCCCCGTCCGCCGCAATCGTGGTGTTATGTTGAGGAGTTGAAAGCATGAACGACACAAAAGGTTACATAGCAGAAAAGTCATTAAAATACGTAAAAAGGCAATTGCAATATTAGGAGGTGAAATTGAATGACAGTACAAGAGGCGCGCACGGAACTGCGGCAAATCCATGTCTTTTACAACAGAATATTAGAGCGCAAACAACGTCTTGCGGAACTGCGCAGCGCGATGAAAAGCATACGAGTATGTAAGTTTGGCAATCAACCGGTTAGAGGCGCAACCGAGCACGAAAATTACAGATTAGAAACGACAATAGACAGATGTACTAAACTGGAAACGGAAATTGCCGATGACATATTGGCTATGTCGGAGGCGCAGCAAGTGCTTGTTGACAAAATAGAGCAGTTGCCGGAACCATATAGCGACGTGCTTGCACGAGTATATATACATAGACAACGCTTTGAACGTGTTGCAGTAGATACGCATTACAGTTATAGACAAGTACAGCGTTTACATCATATAGCATTACAAAAATATTGCGATTTGTAAAAGATGTCGTGTAAT
>JAMPHX010000038.1 GCA_023663205.1 Corallococcus sp.
ATATATTGGACCCTGCACTTATGCGTCCGGGACGTTTTGACAGACAAATCTACGTTCACAGACCCGACGTACGGGGCAGAGAGGCTATTCTCAAAGTGCACGCACGCAAAAAGCCGATAGGACCCGATGTGGATTTCAAAACGGTTGCACGCATAACCGCAGGTTTTACGGGAGCCGACCTTGAAAATCTTCTGAACGAAGCGGCAATACTTGCTGTGCGCGAAGGCAGAAACGTAATAACAAATGCCGATGTCAACGAAGGGATAAACAAAGTAATAATGGGACCGCAAAAGAAGTCGCGTCTTGTTACAGAACCCGATAAGCGCATTACGGCATATCACGAATCGGGACACGCAATACTTGCAAGCAGCCTTAAATACTGCGAACCGGTACACGAAGTTACTATCATTCCGCGCGGACAGGCGGCAGGTTACACAATGACACGTCCCGAAAACGACAACAATCACGTTACAAAGGCAAAGTTGCTCGACAACATTACCATGACCTTGGGCGGCCGCGTAGCGGAAGAACTCGTAATCAAAAATATCAGCAGCGGCGCAAGCGGCGATATCAAATCGCTTACCGAAACGGCACACCAAATGGTTACCGAGTGGGGTATGAGCGAACGTCTCGGACCTCTGTTCTACGGCAGCGAAGGCGAAGTATTTGTAGGCAGAAGTTATCAATCTCAACACAGTTATTCCGACGAAGTTGCGGGCATTATCGACGAAGAAGTGCGCAGCATTGTGGAAAGTTGTCACAAACGCGCAACCGAAATTTTGACGGAAAAGATGGACGTAATGCACAATATGGCGCGCGTATTGTTTGAAAAAGAAACCATACATCACGACGAAGTAATGATGCTTATGGAAGGAAAATCCGCCGACGAAGTAATTGCCTTTATCGATAACGGAGAAAAGGCGTCCGAAATAAACAAGACGGCTCAGGCGTTAGACCGCACTTTTGACGAATTGCCCGCCGCCGAACAGCCCGAAGAAAAGAACGAAAAAGGCGGGGAAAACAAATAAATAAAATTTTGCAAAGACAGTTTAACGGCTGTCTTTGTTTATTGTAGGAGTTTCGTATACATTCTATGCCGCAGTTACAACAAGGCAGGAACGTACGCATAACCTCGCCGAAGGAAGAAGAATGAAACAAGGCGTATCTAATAAACATTTTGACAAAAAGACAAAAATTTTATTGTGGATGTTTGCTGTGCTTACGGTATTGTTTTTGTTGCTGCCGATAATTACGCGGGTAAGGGTTTCTCGTGACAATACCTATACCGACAGACAGCAGGTGGCATTGTACATATTGACATACAAAGGCGAACTGCCTAAAAACTTTGTCACCAAAGAGGAATATCGCTCGATGCCTTACGAAGAAAAGACCAAAGTAAATATCGGCGGAAATACGTTTGAAAACCGAGAAGGGTTAATCGACAACCCCGATAAACTTGCAATGGTAGAGTGCGATATTTACACGGGAGATAAACACGGCGGTAACCGCGGTGCGGAAAGGTTTGTGTTTTTTGCCGACGGTTCGGCAGTTTACTATACGTCTGACCATTACAAATCGTTTGCCGAAATGACGTCTTGGTCGATAAACATAACAAGCAACTGTCTGTGGATTGCATTCGGCGTTGTTTGCGCGGCGGATGTAATTGTAGTTGCCGTGGTACTTGTCGCACGTAACAAACGCAAACGCGAATTGCCTTTGCAGGAAGAAGAAAGCAATTGCGGTTAAACAGAATTTCAAAAAGTATTCAGTGTTGTAAACAAAGGGGTGCTGCGATTTTGTATTCGATTTATAACGCAGACCAAATAGTCAAGTTTTCGGCATAAAAGTTACAGGAACGAAAAAAAATAACGTAAAACAGGCGTCTGCGGCAAAAAGCCGCTTGTACCTAAGGTAAGGACGATAATGATAGTAAAGTTAAAACCCGCGCTTAAAAGTTATTTGTGGGGCGGAACAAAACTGAAAAAACATTGGAACAAATCGACAGATTCAGAAACGCTTTCCGAGTCTTGGGAACTGTCTTTCAACGATGACGGATTATCTTACATAGATGGCGGAGAATTTGACGGCAAACCTCTTAAAAGCGTTGCGACGCGTTCCGATTGGGGCGAAACGTGCAAAGACTTTGAGTTTTTCCCAACGCTTATAAAGTTGATTGATACGCAAAAAGACTTGTCGGTGCAAGTTCATCCGTCGGACGAATACGCGCTTTTGAACGAAGGGCAATACGGCAAAACGGAAATGTGGCGTATTTTGGATTGCCAAAAGGGCGCGCGTTTACTGTTGGGACTTAAATGCGATTTGACAAAAAAGCAGTTTGAATCGGCAATTGCCGACGGTACTATTTGCCGATATATGAATTCCGTCGAAGTAAACAAGGACGACGTGTACTTTGTTCCGAGCGGAGTGTTACACGCTATCGGCGCAGGAATAACGCTTGCGGAAATACAGCAAAACAGTTCGCTTACCTACCGAGTTTACGATTTCGACAGAGTAGACGCAAACGGACAAAAGCGCGCTTTGCACGTCGAAAAGGCTTTGCAGGTTGCTGACCTTACAAAGTTTACTGTCCCCGACCCGCAAAGAGGAGAATACTTGGGCGGTTGCAAATATTTTTCGTGCTACTGCCGCAAAGGAGAGGGAAAAATATGCAACAAGTCGAGTTTTACGTCTGTTACGGTTACGGAAGGACAAGCAAACATCGGCGGAGTAATACTGAACAAAGGGGAAACGGCATTTGTTTCCGCGGGAGAAAATGCGCAAATCAAAGGAAACGCGCGTTACTTGCTGACCCAAGCGGGATAAACGCGCAAATGCAAATTAGGACAGAGCAAATGGCTGCGTTATCAAAAAATTTGTATAATTTTGATGCCGCATATTGACTTTTTTGCATTGACAAGTATAATTGTATTTATAGACAAATTATTATCGGCGTCAAGAGGCGGACAGTGAACATTAACTTAATCTCTTGATATGCGGGTAGGAGGAAAATATGGGACTCTTTTTCAAAAAGAAAAAGTCCGCGAAAGAAGAAACGACTATCGCGGCGGAACAAACTACTGTCGAAACCTACGAAGCGGCAATTGCGGAAAAATATCCAATGTCGGTTGAAAAGCCCGTTGCTTACACGCAACCGGCAGAACGTCCAAACAGAGTTTTGTTGGAGGAGTTGGACGACGATGACCAACCGGTAAGGAAAGTTGAGGAAGAATCCGCGGCGGAAACGAGTACTCTGTGCGAAACAGTCGACGAAGGCAAATATTACTTACTTGAAGAACTCGGCGACGACGAAGTCGCAAATTATAAGAAGATTGCAAAACAAGAGGTTGCGGCGACGGCTGCTGCTCCCAAAAAAGAAGCAATTGAGCCCAAACAAACTGCCGAGATGAAAGTTCCCGTTGAATCCGAACGCGAAAACAAAGTTGTCAAAACAGAAAAAGAACCCGTAAAAGTAAAATCGATAGCAATTAAACCCACGGGGGCAACGGCTTTGGCAGAAACAGACGCCGAGATGAAAATTGTTCCTACATTTAAAGGTAAGTTGATACAGTCGGGCAGCGAAATACAAATTTATTACGGCACGCTTGTGGATTTGTTTACATCTTTCCAAAAGGTTAAAGTAAGAGAAACCAAGAAAAGAGCCAGAGTGTATTCCGGCAGAACGCTTTTGGGTTACATATTTTTCAAAGGCAAAAAACTGTGCGTAACTCTTGCCGTAGACCCGTTAAAATATGCGGGAACAAAATACAGAGGCAAAGACATTTCTTCAAAGAAACGCTACGCCGCAACGCCGTATATGGTAAAGATTACTTCCGAACGCAAATTTAAGTATTTGCAAGCAGTAATCGGCGAAATGCTTGCGGATAGGCAAAGAATAGAAGTTGCCGCCCGTGATTACACAATGCCGTATCAAAGCGACGAGCAGTTGCTGGAAAACGGACTTGCAGTCAAACGCCGCATAGTAGCATTTAAGTCGTTTGGAGCAAAATAAGTTAAGTTTACAATGTCAAAGTTATTTGCAGTATATCAGCGTTTGAAAAAACGTATGATAACTGCTTGATTATCATGAAAAAATTTGTAATTAAAAACAGCGCAAAGGTACAAACTTTGCGCTGTTTTTAGAATATACTACCTACGGACGTTTTGTAACATATCGGTAGTGCGGCATATCTATTCCCTTGTAATGCTTTGTCCAAGAGTCTGTTTTTATCATTCCGTTTCTCAGGGCGACGTTTTGCGACGGAATGTTGGTATCTCGGACAATAGAGCAAACTTCCTTTGCATGGAGAGTTTCAAATGCGTATTTTTTGCAAGCCTTTGCCGCTTCGGTTGCATTAGCCGTTGTGCCAATAATCTTTGTTGAAAATATACCCTATTTCCAACACTTCCGAGTTTTTCCAAGGTTGCATAGTAAGTCCGCATTGTCCAATAAGTTTGTTGTTTTCTTTTAGAATAACCGCCCACAGTCCGAAATTCCATTTGGCGTAACGGGCAATCTGTCTGTCCAACCATTCGTGAACTTCCGTATCGTCAAAAGCACCCTCATAGGCGTACATTGTTCGGTCGTCTTGTAAAATTTCACACAAAGAATCAAAGTCGGATTGGTTTAGTTCCCGCAAAAATAATCTGTTTGTTTCAATTATCATATAGGCTCGTTTAATTTTGTTATCAAATATGTTAGGAAGTCCAAGTAAATTTTATTACGTTTAAATACGGATAATGCATACACAGTACACGACTACGGTTAGGCTATGATTTGCTTTATTCGTGTGTATTATGCAATATAACACACACGTATACGCAATTTCAAATTTAATACTTGTTAGCGTGATGCGTTGCATAAGGGTAATTAGATGTAGTTAGTTGTTGCTTAATGTACTAAGTCTTGGTTGTGTACTTTATAATAGCATACATAAAGACAGTTAACTAAATTTAACTACGTTTAATTACTGCTAACTAATTGCTATTACATCGTATCACGCAATCAAGTAGATATTACTGAGAGATATACTTCGTGTAAGATATAATAAAACAACAAACTAAATTTAACGGAGTTTATTTGATGTTTATTAGATCGTAATACGTTTAACTGCGTTTATTTCTAAATGCAAAGTAGTATTACAATATAATAGCATAAACGAAATAAAAAGTAAAATAGGCAGTGTACAATCGGCAAGTGTATATGTTGTTTTACTAATGTAATCAAAGATTTAATATTTTAGGACAATACAACATTATTTATTAACAACATATTGGGGTTACAAAAGGTGCATTGTAGTATGACGCTCATATTTGTTTGTATAGAACGGCATATTATAAAATTTAAGTGAAAATTATAGGATAATCGACTATATTTTAACAGTGCGTTGGATTGGTAAAACAATATCGATTGCTGAAGGTGAACGCCTACTGATACAAACGGTTTTGAGTATTAGAAAAGAGCGGTGTTTTTCTTTGTGAACTATTTGGGGTTCACTTCAATTTTTTTCCGCTCTTTGTATTTTGAGAAAGTTATTTTATTGTTACAAGTATGCAGGTATAACGCTGTAAAATGTGACGAATATGCGTTTATGCAATTTAAACAAAGCCTTATTCTGTCGTGGCAAAGTTTTCGTCGACGGGTTCGTCGGCTTCTTCTTGAATATTGGTAGGGGCTTGCGCAGGCGGTATTTCTTCCGTCGGTACGCTGTTTTCGGCAGGTTCATCTATTGCATCGGGCAAATTGCCTTCCGCCAATTTGCGGTTATCGCGCACAATGGTGTTTAGAAGTTTGCGAGGCAAATCGAGGTTTTGCTGCAATATTTTTTCAAACTGTTTGTAAGGGTAGGGATGTTCAAAGTCATCGCTGCCCACCTCAATGGTGTAGGACGGAATTTTGAGGGTTTGTATGCACCAATCCTTGTAGCCGCCAACGCTTCCTTCGTCGTCAACAAGCGAATAGCCCGTGTAACTTGCAAGCGCCTCGGCGTACCGTTTGTCGCGCCACAAACGGTGGTTTGTCTGTCCGAATTGCCAGTAAATTATTTCTCCCTTGCAATGGTACGAAATCGTTCCCACAGGGTTGATGCGCGTTGTAAAATCGATTAGCGCACGCGTTTCCGCTTCGCTGTTGGGGTATTTGCCAACGTAATTTTCGCTTGCTTTGTAAAATACGTTTTTGTCCCCCTGTCCCCAACGAGCGTCGAAGTTCACGTTTAGGTCTACGCCTTCGGCATTGGCTTTCCATAACGAAAAGTCACTGCCGCCGTTTATTGTAAGCAGGTTGTTTTTTACCGTTTTGTTTCCAACAAAACCTACGCCTTCTTGGCAAAGCCGCACGCCGTCGGGGTTAGACATCGGCACAAAGTATATTCCGCCGTCGAGTTTGAGGTTTCTGTTTTTTACAAGATGTTTTGCTTGACACAAAGCCAATAGCGCCGTAATGTGTTCGCGCGCGTGAATGGCAGCCTGTACAATAAGGTAGTTGCCGGTTTTTTCGCCCACAAATATGTAAGGTATCGCTTGCCCGAGGGTGCTTTCTCCTACTATGCCCGTTTCAACGTCGTATCGGTTGAACATCTGTATTTCGTCAAGTAAATCGTCGTATTTAAACAAATCGGTAATCTCCTTTTGTCGATATATTAAGTTATGCCGAAATGTGTTTGCAAATGACGGAATACCGTGCAAAAATCTCTTTTGCGTTGGCAATATATCGTAAACAAATTAGATTTTTCAAAAATACTTTATTTGTCGCTTGATGCGATGTAATAGCGAGTGAGTATAAAGAGTTAAACATCGTTAACTGTTGTAGTATGCGCTTATTATATACCGCACGTTAATAATAAAATCAAGATTATTCAATCTCCTGAGTGATGTGTTGTATGGTGATTATAATAAACAGATATTTGTCGCAAAACACAGTTACATTTAGTTGACGATATTATTATATAGCACACACGTATATAAAATTTCAAATTAAAAACTTGCTTACGCGATATGTTGTATAATAGTAATTAGATGTAGTCGGTTGTCGTTAAACGGCGGACTTTGTTACGAATTAGGTACACGAGCACAAAAAATGCAAATGCAATACTAATTACAATACGACCAACTAACTCGATTGATTGTAATAAAACGCAGTAAAGGGCATTTAATCGTCGTTGAGTGTGTAATTGTAGACGAACGTCAACTTGGTTTAATGAATAAAAATTAAATTAAAATAAATTATTTACAAAATTTGTCGCGTAATTATTGCAAAAAACGCAAATGTGTGGTATTGTTGTATGGCGATTGAAAAGTCGTTATAAATAAAAGGTATCTGGGTGTAGCGCAGTTTGGTAGCGCACAAGACTGGGGGTCTTGGGGTCGCAGGTTCAAGTCCTGTCACCCAGACCACACAAAACCTAAATTGAACTATTGAATTAGTTTCGGTTTAGGTTTTCTTTTTTTTGTTCTTTTGCGGTACTTATTCGCTCGTTTTGGGCTTGCGATTTGACTTGTACGCCGTATTCTTATTTTGTTTGTGTTGGGCTTTATCAAACGGCGGTTTATGCCGCAAAAGGCTATTGACACGAATTGGGGCGTGTTAGGCTGAACCGCCAAAGGGCAAAGCAAAACCCGACCAATGTCTATCGGTCGGGTTGCTACGGTTCGCCCCGTATTTGCCTATTCACACGCCCCAAGCAAGGTTCGTGTCAATAGCACTGTGGAATAAATAGACGTTGGTCTATATTTTCATTTCTATTTCCAACATTATTTCAATTTGCTTTATATGTTTTTGAATTATATACGTTAACGTATATGTTTTTGTACAAAAAGAAAAGCCCTGACTGCTGTCAAGGCTCTTGCTTATCGGGTTATTAAATTGTATTTGTATTTTGTCGTCAAAAAGTATAATTTCTTTAATAAGTACGTTGACAAGCATTTGCGGTTCTAATCTTAACGCTTGTTGGTAATATTCTCTAACAACTTTTTCGGACACTCTAATTGAAGTTTTAGATTTTTCAATAAGTATTTGCCGTTCCAACTGCTCCTGCTGCTGTTCAAGTTCGTGCAATCGCTTATTTGTCGTTTTGGAAATTATTCCGTTTTCAATAGCGGTCATAAGGTTTTCTAACGACTTACTAACTTGTGCTTTCTCTCTTGTAAGTATCTTCAAGTTAACGTTGTCCGCTATTAAATTCTCTTGTAATTTTAGTAACTCTTTCACAACGTAGTCCATTATTTGCGGTTTACTCAATTCTTCCACTATACTATCGACAACGATTTTTTCCAAATGCTCTTTGCGTATTATTGACTTTGTACAACCATTGTGGTCTTTTTTACGTCCTATACATTTATAGTAATGCGCCACTTCGCCGTTGACTGACGTGCCTGTATCCGCGCTTATCGGTCGTCCGCAATAACCGCATTTTAATTTGTTTCGCAATAAGTAGACTGTTTTAACGCTACGCTTGCCAAATTTATTGCTATCGACAATTTTTCGTACTTTTTCAAATAGTTCTTTGTCAATTATTGCAGGGTACATTTTGTCTACGATTTCATCGCCTTTTGTGTATGCGCCAGAATATTTTTCATTGGCGAGTATTTCGTAAACGGTAGTGTTTAGAAACGGCTTTCCTTTGTATAAAATACCTTTGGATGCAAGTTCGGCAATTATGTCTTTTACAAATACGCCCTTTGAATACTGCCTATAAATGAACCTGACTACTTCGGCTTTACTTTCGTCAATTACCATTTTCTTGTTTTCTACCCTGTAACCGTATGGAACGCCACCGCCTTGATAAAAACCTTTTATTCTATTCTCACGCATACCGCGTTTTACTTTTTGCGCAAGTTCGGCGGAATAGTAAGCATTCATTCCTTCAAGTAGGCTTTCAAGAATAATGCCTTCGGGCGTATCGGGTATGTTTTCCATTGCCGACAATACTTTTACGCCATTATCTTTCAACGTCTTTTTGTGTATTGCCGTTTCGTACTTGTTACGGCTAAATCTATCTAGTTTATATACCAGTACGTAGTCAAAGGACTTTTTACTGCTGTCTTTAATCATCTTTTGAAAGTCGGGACGGTTATCGTTTGTACCAGTCATAGCCCTGTCAATATACGTATCTAAAATGAGAATATTGTTGCGTTGCGCATATTCTTTACATATGCGAAGTTGTCCCTCAATGGACTGTTCCGTTTGGCTGTCGCTAGAATATCTAGCATAAATTACTGCTGTTTTTGTCATTCTTTATTTCTCCTTTATGAATTTATTTTGTCTTTCGACAAGGGGCGAATAAACGGCTTTGACTGTTTGTTCGCTTACTGTTATTTATCTTGCCAATGCTGTCAACGGTTGACGAAGTCAATGCACTTTACCGTTGACAGCGCAGTCAAAGGCGTTTACGCTCCGCCGGACGAAAGACAAAATATATGTTTATTAGTTTTTATGTAGTTTGCTTATTCTCTCAAACAACGTTTCCAAGAATACGCCTTGCTCTATTTCGCCTAACGCAAATACGTTAGGCGCGCCGAGTGTTTCCACAAGCAATTCGTTTTTAAGCATTTCGTTTATCTCTCCTTTTATTAGATTTAGAGAGTACAAAACGTAATTAGGTAACTAACCCTGTAACGTCAGTTAAAACGCAACCTTTTTGTATTGCCAGCACAATTTACAGTCGCTCGACATAAAATACAAAAACACTCGGCTTGCCGTCTTTACGTTTACGTTTTGTTTTCTCTCCATTGTTAGGGGTATAAAAATACTCTCCATATAGTAGCCACGAAAAATGGCTGTTTTGGGGGCAAATTTCAAAAATATTTTTACCCTTCCACTTAATAGCCACGAAAACTGCAAAAGTTGGCGGTCTTTAAGCAAAAAACTTGAAAAAATATTTCTCTCCCCACTTAGTAGCCTTGAAAAAAGCAAAAGTCCACGCTTTTTTCAAAAATTCCCCCTAATAATCTATGGGTACGAAAATAGTAGTTTTGCTTACCCCAAATTTGAAAGTTTTTCAAAAAAAACTCCCTAATACAAAAACGCCCCAACGGCTGAACAAAAATTGGGTTTCGCGGTAAGCCTGCGCGCGAACCCAATTTTAGCCGTTGGGGGTTGGTTGAACACCTATTTAGTTTAGTAGTGGCGTGCGTTTATACGCCGACGCGAAGCGTCGGCTCTCGTTCAAGATAAACGCACGCCACGATGTCAAAGTTATATTTAAGTTATATATTTAGCCGCTGTTTTTCCATTCAAATTAAACGGTCTGTTTCCGTCAAGTTGCCCCTGACGTGCGCTTGGCTTGGCGGAGCATAGCGACGACACTTGTATAAAGCCAAGCGCACGTCAGAATCCCAATGTTATATTCGTGTTGTATTTAACTTTGCAATAATGTGTTTTGTTTTACATTGAAAATTGCTAATAGAAACTGTTGATTTTAACTTGTAAATATGCTATACTAACTATGCCAAATCAACTGAATATTTAAGCAAGGACTATTTTTATGCTCAAAAGATAGTTGTCTTTAATGCTATCCACATTTGAATTTGATAAAAATGCAAATTCCTACTGCGGATAGCAAAAAATCCTTGCTATATCAGTTGGTTTGGCGACTATCGGAGTTTGCGTTTTTTGTGCGTTTACTACGGTAGACGCACTTTTTTATTTTGTATAAAATAGGAGGCTTATATGAAAAAATTTATTATTGCAACTTTAATCATTCTATCGTGTTTGTTGCTCTTTGTAGCGTGCAATAACGACACAACCGATAACAATACGAATGATGACACTTCTCAATCTACGGAAAAAGTATTCACCGTAAACGTGAATTACGTTTATAGAAATACTATCATAAAAACGTTGACTGATGAGAAAAAAGCAGGGGACGCCTATAACTATACCAAGTATGAGCAAAATACTCCTGAGGGTTATGTTAAAGACGACAATGTAGAGTCATTCTTCCCTGATGATTACCCAAAAGGCACGCAAGGTTATAACAAAGGCGTCTTGGATGTTACCTATCAAATAAAGCCTAAATACGAGCATTATATGCAAATTACAACAACAAATTCTAATACTAACGGGAAAATAATTCCGTTTGCCGTTTTAGGGCTTTATATAGGAAATGACCCCTATACAATTAACGATTTTAATGGCGAGCCCGTTACTTTTCGTTTGTCCGAAATTACTGAAATAAAAATGTTCAATACATATAGTTACTATTACAATCGTTTAGTGAGTTATGGCAATGGGCTTACAAATAATTTTGGAACTATTATGGAAGTCAATAACAAGGCGCTTAAAAATCTTGTCAAAGTAGATATGACCGATTGTACGTTTTTAGAAGATTTACCGTCAAATTTCTTTTCGGGCATTCCTTCATTAAAAACGGTCAAAAGTAACGGTAACACGAAAAAATTACAACAAATTGGTTCAAATTTTTTGTCGGGCAATGAGAATTTGGAATTTTTAGACTTGGATTTTTCCGCAGTAACAAAAGTAGGAAAAGAATTTCTAATGAATTCCCTGATAAATTATACAAACGAATTGACGTTAAATTTCAGTAGTCTAAAAGATAACGGGTTGTTGTTTATGTACCAATGCTCGAACAATGTTAATGCGCCGACTGTTAAACTAATATTAGGCGACACGCAATGGAACAACGATTGGTTTATATATGATAAATCTTGGGGCACATCAGATTATGCGCACAATCTCAATCAAACCGACCACGCCGACGCGCGTTGCTCCGCAATAAATTTGACAGTGTATACAAATTATAAAGGCAATATAGAAACTGCGGTATCCACTTTTGCAGGGACAACAACAAATATCGTCGTTGCCGATATGCCCAATGCGTAATAGATACCTATGAAAACAATTTTACTAAAATTATGTGATAAAAACAATATGAAGTTAAAGTGTCTAACTTTTACATCAAATGATGATTTGTTGTTTTTACGTAATTGTAATAAGTGGCAATATAATGTGAAGTTTTATCGCAGTAACAAAATCGTCAATAGTCGCGTAGACGTAAGATTTGGTTTTGGCGAGACGCCAAACACTATTAAAGTGTTTTTTGACGGTTTTACCGTTAATGAATACGAACGCGCTGTAATCGACGCATTGATTGCATCTAATTGCAACACAACGTATTACTTGCAATTTGAGCACGAAATAACATATACATTTTAATCGATGTTTGTTGAGTTTTGAATAATACGCAAGTTAAAAGTTCAACTTACATTAACATTGTTAGACCATAAATAGGGCGTTTTAACTATTTGGACAGTGGAAACGCCCTTTTTAATTGCAATTTTAGGAATTTTTAACCGCCTTTGCGTTGAGAAGTCCTTTTTATTTTGCATTTTGGGACAGTTTTTGAGACAATTTAATGTATTTTGCTTGCTTTGGATAACGCAAACTCGTCGGAAAACTCGGTATATGCTCTTTGCATTGCGCCTTTTGAGTGCCCGAGCCATTTGGGAACGGCCTTTGCGGGAATGACAAGTCGCCCTTGCAATAAATAACCCGCGAAAAATACGGAATGGAAAAGTATTGGGAATTAGACGGCGAAAAATTCGGTCAAAACAGAATGTCTAAAAAGTAAAATTTAGTAGTAACGAAGTACTGCGTTATACGACACGTTGAAACAAAAGGTAAAAAAAAGAAGTGACCGAAGTCACTTCTTAAATACTTGCGAGGTCGGAGCATTCAAATTGAACGCCGACACTAATCTTTTAAGATTAGGTTCGCTACCTTGCAGATAGTATACACAATAATACGCAGAATTGCAATTAAAACTAAGGTTTGTGTGCCATAGGGATAGTATGAAAACAATTAAAATAAATAACGAAAGCACCTAAAAGGACAAGTCAAGGCGGCGAGAGCCGCAAAAGGTACAACAACTGAATATACAACTTGAAAGTTGGAATAGCGTATAGGCTGTTTCAACTTTTGTTTTGCGCTTGATTGGGTA
>JAMPHX010000039.1 GCA_023663205.1 Corallococcus sp.
AATGAAGAACAGATAGCGCTGTTCGATTACAAAACCCACTTCGGCGTTGCGGAAGGCAGCGGCGACTTTATGGACAAAGTAATCAAGAATCCCGAAAGAATCGGCGTTCCCGTAGGAGCAGGTCCGTACAAGGCTACGACCATCGACGGAAATCCCAACAACGACAAGATAACCAAGAGCACGTTTAACCCAGGCGGCGGTATTTGCTACTTCGAGCGCAACGAACACTTTATGTTCCCTGCCAAGATTAAGTACGTCAACTACCAAGTGGTAAACGCAAATTCGATGCTTGACGTTTTGTTCTCGGGCGGAGTGCATTTTGTAGAACCTGCCTGCCGCGAAGAAAACCTCAAAGAGTTGGATGCAAGAAAAAGCGCCGGATTTACTTACAAAGAAGTTCAAACCAACGGTTACGGTTATGTCGGAATCAATGCGGGAGATATCCCCGACGTCAACGTGCGCAGAGCCATTATGTATGCAATGGACACGAGTATGTGTACGCAGTATTATCTTAACCACTCCAACCCGATATACAGACCTATGACAATGGCTTCTTGGGCATATCCGGAAGGCTGCACATCTTATTACCCGTATATCGGCGGACAGGTACCGGACGACCTCAGCAAGGTTGACCCCGTATATGCAAATTATGTAACCAGACTTGGCAAGAAAGCCGGCGAAACGCTTACCGTTCAGGAACAGCAAAACTTCCTTCTCAACGAACTGCTTTCCGACTACACGGTAAAAGGCACGGGTAAAAATCAGGTACTTGCAAACAACAAATACGAACTCAAATACACGTTTACCATTGCAGGCGACAGCGAAGACCACCCTGCATTCAATATGTTTAACCGTGCAAAAGATATACTTAACGGCATAAACTTCAAAGTAACGGTGGAAAAGGACATTCGTGCGCTAAGCAAACTCAACAACGGCGAACTTACCGTATGGGCGGCTGCTTGGGGCGCTGCAATAGACCCCGATATGTATCAGGTTTATCACATCGAATCGACCGCCGGCTCAGTCAAAAACTGGGGATATCCGGAAATCAAATTGGGCAGAAAGACCGCGGAATTCAAGGACGAATACGAACTTATCGATTTGCTTTCCGTTGATATCGAAAACGCCCGTAAAGTAACGGGTCAAACGGAAGAGGAAATAAGAATAAAGAGAGCGGCAATCTACTCCGACGCGCTTGACAAAGTTATGCAGTTGGCGGTAGAACTGCCTAGTTACCAAAGAAACGACTTGTTTGCGTACAATGGCAACATAATAGACGAAACTACCTTGGAACAAGAATTGACGGCTTACAACGGACCGCTTGCGAAGTTGTGGGAAGTAAGCCTCAAAGAAACGGTAAAAGACGCATAATACCGTATTTGTGGGAAAAATAAATGGCTAAATACATTTTGAAAAGGATACTGCTGTCGGTGCTTATACTGTTCGGCGTATCGATAATTATATTCTTCCTTGTACGTTTAATGCCCAACGACTATATAACGGAAAAGTTCAGTTCGCAGGTGCAGGGCGGAACGATGACGGAAGAAAAACTGATGGAGTTTAAGGAAAAGTACGGGCTTGCCGACAATTCCTTCGGCGGAATAATAAGCGGGTACTTTACTTGGCTGGGTAACTTTTTGCGGTTCGATTGGGGCAATTCGTTCCAATACGAACAGCCTGTTACACAGGTTATTGCCGAGCATATGTGGGTGTCGTTTGCAATATCGCTTGTTGCGCTTGTATTGGAATTTGTAATTGCTATTCCGCTTGGAATTACCAGCGCAACACACCAATATTCTGTAAGGGATTACACCGTTACGGTAATTACAATGATAGGTATATCGCTGCCGTCGTTCTTCTTTGCGGCAATACTTATCAAGATTTTCAGTAACTGGCTGGGAATACTGCCTGCCTCAGGACTTGTTAGCGGCGGTTTGGCAACGGGCGGCTTTATGCGGGTGCTCGATATGCTGTGGCATTTGATATTGCCCATGACGGTGCTTGTCGTGCTGTCTATCGGCGGTATGATGCGTTACACCCGTACCAATATGCTGGAAGTATTGAATTCCGACTACATTCGCACGGCGCGCGCCAAGGGCCTTTCCGAAAAGAAGGTTGTGTACGTTCACGCTTTCCGCAACACAATGATACCGCTTATGACAATTGTGGCAGGTATATTGCCTTCGCTGTTCGGCGGCGCAATGATTACCGAAGAAGTGTTTTCGATAGACGGTATAGGACGTATTGCATACAAAGCGCTTAACGCCTGCGATATTCCGTTTATCATGGGTTACAATATGTTCCTTGCAATGCTTACGGTAATAGGCACGCTGTTGTCTGATATTATGTACGTAGTGGTAGACCCGCGCGTCAAGTTGACAAAGTAGAGGAGATAACAATGGAAGAAAACAAAGATTTACAACAGAATATCTCCCAAGAAGAAGTAAGCGATACGGATACAATGTATTCCGATACGGAACTTACGGCGGAAACGGGCACAACAGACGAAAACGGAGTAAAAATTTACTACAAACAAATGTCTCCCACTCAGATGGTAGCAAGACGGTTTTTCCGTTCGCGGCTGTCTTTGGTAGGACTTATTATGCTTATAGCGTTGTTTGCGTTTGCGTTTTTGGGACCGCCGATAATGCACTTGTTCGGGTACGAATGGCACGAAACCACACCCGACAATACGCCGACTATCCGCAGAACGGGCACCTATGTCGATTGCGTCGATGCGGAAGGCAACCCCGTCAAGATATACCAATTTGTAGACAGCGAAGTTACTCTCAATACCTACGCGCCTATTTCGTCAAGCCATTGGCTGGGTACGGACGATATGGGCATGGACGTGTACATTCGTCTTATGTACGGCGGAAGAATTTCTCTTACGCTCGGATTTGTCGTAGTAATACTCGAAACTCTGCTTGGCGTATTGCTTGGCGGACTTGCCGGATATTTCGGCGGTTGGGTAGATAACGTGGTTATGCGTATAGTCGATATCATCAACTGTATTCCCACATTGCCTATTTTGCTTATAGCGTCTGCGGCGTTGCAGTCTTTGAAAGTCGACCCGCAACTCAACATTTACTACCTTATGGTAATACTCACGCTGTTTGGCTGGTGCGGTACGGCGCGTATGGTCAGAGGTCAGATACTGTATCTGCGCGAGCAGGAATACATTGTCGCCTGCGAAGTAATGGGCATACCCGTACGCCGCAGAATAATGAAGCACCTGATACCCAACGTAATGCCTCAGTTGATAGTTTCTATGACGCTCGGACTGGGCAGCATAATTTTGTACGAAGCGACGCTCAGTTACTTGGGACTCGGTATACCTATGCCGTACGCCGCATGGGGTTCGATGATACAAAAATCCACCAACCCCGTAGTTATGACGTATTACCCCAACTTGTGGATACCGGCAGGCATACTTATTGTAATAGCCGTGCTCGGTTTCAACTTTGTGGGCGACGGACTGCGCGACGCAATGGACCCCAAGGCAAAGAGGTAAACGGATATGAGTAAAACAAAAAAGCAGAAGAATCCGTTTGTGCTATCCGTCAAGGAAAGCAGAGAGATAATAAAAAACAACCTCAAAGAAATGAAACGCTTTGAAAAGCAAAAGCGTTTGAAGGTGTCGGAAGATTACTTCCTTACGGAAATGAAAAATCCCGACAACGTGTTGGAAATAGAAGATTTGCAAACTTACTTCTACACGGATAACGGTACGGTCAAATCCGTCAACGGCATTTCGTTTGAAGTCCCCAAAGATTCCATTGTGGGTTTGGTCGGCGAGTCGGGCTGCGGCAAAAGCGTAACCAGTTTGTCGATAATGCAACTTGTGCAGGCTCCGCAGGGACAGGTGGTAGGCGGAAGCATACGTTTTAGGGCAAAAACCTACGTCTTGGACGAAAAGGGCAAACGCATACCCGTATACGAAACGGAAACGGTAGACGGCGAAGAACGCGTAAAGTTGCAGGTCAAACGCGACAAAAAGGGCAACATCGTCTACGACAAAAAACCTCAACCCGTTTTGGATAAGGACGGCAATCAAATATACGATGCCGACGGCAAACCTGCAATAGACAAGAGGGGAAACCCCGTCATGGTACCCGTGACCAAGAAGGACGAACACGGATACACCATGTACGAAACGCAGGACAAAACCTTCGATATCGCCAAAATGCCGACGGAAGATATGTGTAAAATCCGCGGCAAGGAAATATCGATGATATTCCAAGAACCGATGACAAGTCTTAATCCGGTATTTACGGTAGGGTATCAAATAGAAGAAGTCGTGTACTTGATTGACCCTGAAATTTCCAAAGCCAATGCCCGTAAAAAGGCAATAGAAATGCTGACTTTGGTTGGTATACCCATGCCGGAAACGGTAGTAGATTACTACCCGCACCAACTTTCGGGCGGTATGCGTCAAAGAGTAATGATTGCAATTGCATTGACGGGCAATCCGCGGCTTATCATTGCCGACGAACCGACTACCGCGCTGGACGTTACGATTCAAAGCCAAATTTTGCAACTGATAAAAAAGGTTCAAAAATCTTGCGGCGCGTCGGTAGTGCTTATTACGCACGACCTCGGCGTTGTTGCGGAAACGGCAGATTACGTTGTAGTAATGTATGCCGGCAAAATTGTGGAAAAGGGTACGGTTTACGATATATTCGACAATCCTCTCCACCCGTATACAATGGGTATACAAAAGGCAAAACCCACATTGGACTCCCACGCGGGTACGGAATTGTACAGTATCCCCGGCAATGTTCCCAATCCCATCAATATGCCAAACGAGTGTCTGTTCAAAGACCGCTGCGACAGACGCTGTGAAAAGTGCGGCGGAGAATACCCAGCGGAAATCAAAGTTTCGGAAACGCACAGCGTATTCTGTCACTTATACGACAATTTAAAGTAGAAAACTATGAAAGAAAATGTTACAACCGCAACCAATGCGGAAAAAGACTATATATTACAAGTCAAAAGTTTACGGCAGTATTTCCCGATAGGCAAGGATATTTTCGGCAGACCTAACAAGTTTGTCAAAGCCGTCGACGGCGTATCTTTCAATTTGGAAAGAGGCAAAACAATAGGTATCGTCGGCGAGTCGGGCTGCGGCAAAACAACGCTCGGGCGTTCCATACTGCGTTTGTACGATATTACAAGCGGCTCAGCATTGTATACAAGCGATACGGAAGACGTTGTTTACGAGCAGAAAGTCTACAAAAAGGTTCCCGTTTACCAAACGGAGGATGACGGTTTGACGCCGCTTCTCGTACCCAAGACGGACAAAAACGGCAATGCTGTTGTGGATAAAAAGGGAAACCCCGTAATGGTCAAAAAACAACTTTGCGACGAACAGGGCAAGCCCGTATACCGCAAACTGTACTGCGACAACAGGCACAAACCGGTTTACGAGTGCGAAACCGTCGAAGGAATGACCAAACCGCAAATCAAATTGGGCGAGGACGGCAAACCGATAGTCAAGCGCGCCAAGAAGCAGTACGAACTTGCGGAACTTCAACACAGCGATTTGACGGCGCTGCGTACGGAATTGCAACTTATATTCCAAGACCCGTATTCGTCGCTGCCTCCCCGTATGACGGTAGGCGAAATAATAAGCGAAGCGGTAAAAGTTCACGGCATTGTGCCCAAGGAAGAAACGTACAACTACGTAATAAACGTAATGAAGCGTTGCGGTTTGCAATCTCACTACTACGACAGATATCCGCACGAGTTTTCGGGCGGACAGCGTCAGCGTATTTGTATTGCGCGCGCCCTTGCCGTCAAACCCAAACTGGTAATTTGCGACGAGCCGGTCTCCGCGTTAGACGTTTCTATACAGGCGCAGGTAATAAATCTGCTCAAAAAGTTGCAGCGCGAAGAAGGTATGTCGTATATCTTTATTTCTCACGATTTGTCGGTAGTCAAGTACATTTCCGATACCATTGCGGTAATGTACCTCGGCAATATTGTGGAATACGGCAGTACGGACGATATTTGTAACCACCCAAAGCACCCTTACACACAGGCGCTGTTCTCGGCGGTACCGGTTGCAAATCCGCATAGCAAATCCGACCCGCAAGTTTTGGAAGGAGAGTTGCCCAGTCCGGCAAATCCTCCCAAAGGCTGCAAGTTCCACACGCGATGCAAGTACTGTACCGACGCTTGCAAAATGCAGGCGCAAGTAATGGCGGAGGTGTCCGAGGGACACTTTGTCGCTTGCAACAGATATTCAGATGAAAAACAAGAACAATAAGCAAAAAGTAAAAATCGTTTACAAAGAAGATACGGGCGAAACCGTGTATTCCATGGCGTCGCTCGAAGGGCTTACTCCCGAACAGGTAGAGGAACGTCACGAGCAACGCAAAAAGCGTTTCAAAGTTACCCGCAAAGAAAAGAAGGCAATGATAAGCGCCGCATATCAAGTATACTTGGTACCGATACTTTGTCTTGTGGGCGCGTTTGCGTTGGTTGCGGTAATCTTTTGGTTATTGCTCAGATAGTGTAGGAGGATTTATGAAAAAATCGTTGGTAATAGTATGCGCGCTGCTGCTTGTGCTCAGTTTGGGACTTGCCGCTTGCGCCAACGACCAAGTTGTAATTACCGTTTCGGATAATATAACCGTTACTACGGGCGAAAAAATAGATTGGGCTCGGTACGTTACGGTCAAAGTAAACGGTTCCGAGGTTAAACTCGACAAAAATAATTACGAGGTAAGGCTTATTTCGGGCGACGAAACAAAGGGCGGACTGTGCTCGTACGAATTTGTATACAAACACGGCGGCGCGGAATATACCAAAGACGTATTTGTCAATTATGTAAAGGGCGTATCCATTACTCTCAAAACGCAAAACGTGCAAACGGAAGTGGGGTACAAACCCGATTGGGCAAAGTATATTACCGTTACGGCATCGGGAAGTCCGGTAAGCATAGACAAATGTACAATTGCTTTGAAATCTGGCAGATTAGACACCGTCGGAGAGTGCGTATATACCGTTTCGTATTCCGACGGAACAAACAGCGACAGTTTGGACGTTACCGTAACCGTTATTGAAAAGATAGTTACGTTTGAAGTTCCCGAAGTGGTTGTATTGCCTCTGGGGTATGTGACGGAACTATCCGAATACATCACGGTAAAAGTTTACAATGAAGAAATAGAAGTTTCCTCAATGGACGTCGCGCTCAAATCGGGCGACGACAAGACGACGGGCAACTGCATATATACTGTAACGTACAGATACAACGGCAGACCGTACAGTACCGATGTAAATGTGGAATTTATCGAATCGGCAGTGGAAATGACAATTGTCGAGGATATCAAAGTAACCGTCGGCAGTACAATCGATTGGAAAGACTACGTGACGCTTATTGTCGACGGCGAACCTTCTACCGATACGGTTACGGCGGAACTTATCGACGGCGACGGCAAAAACCATACGGGCGTCTGCACGTATCTTTTGAAGTATGAGTACAAGGGATATGTCTACAAACAAACGGCCGATGTCACTTACGAGCGTCCCGCGGAAACGGCACTCGATTCCGCCGAGGCGTCGGCGCTCGACGTAATGCTGCAAAAGGCATATACGTCGTACGTGTTCGGTTACGAATATATGGTTCTTCCCGACAACGGAATGTATGTGCGCGAAAGGGACACCGTACAAAACAACAAGGTATTTGTAGAGCGTTCGGAAATAGTGCGCGAAGGACAAACCGTCCCCGATACGCAGGAGTATTACATTCAGGAATTTGAGGATAACGTCACGTTTTACGGACATCCGTCGGGAAACAACGACGTGTGGTTCCAAACAAATTGGACAAAAGACGAATACGTATTTCTTTACGGCGACTATATGCCGTACGCGCAACTTTTGTGCGACGTCGTTCTCGATAACAACTCTCCGCTGCGCTCGTCAATGTTTGCCAAACGCACAAACGGCGATTATGCGGTAAGCGAAAGGTATCTCAACGCAGTAGCGGATGCGATATTCGGCGTAGGCGACAACCAAACGTATATCGAATTGATATTAAAGACCGACGGCAATAACATAACGGAAGTTACGGGAAGATATTTTTACGTTGCATTGGACGACAAAAACAATGTTGTGGAAATGGAAGAAAAAGTCACAATGACTTGGAGCAACTTTGAACAAGCCGTTGTGGAACTTCCCGAAACAACCGAGTTGCCTGTGCCGGGCGAAGAAATTCCCGAGCACGTTGCTCCTACCGAAAACACCCTCGACCAAGCACAACTTACAGTTCTTACAAATGCGCTTGGCAAGACATATGACAAAGTAAGTTATTCGTACACCAACGACAAGGGCACATCCAACACATTGGTGGACGGCAAGGGTACAAAGAGCGGCGACAGGTACTACTACTACAATTACGAAAGAGTGCTTTACTACGATTCGGCAAACGACAAGTACGTAGATATGTTCCCGCAAACTACCGAGTACGCCTTTGTCAAGGTAAGCGATGCGCAGGTCGATTACTACGAGTATTACGGACAAAACGGCGATTGGCAGTACGGACGGCTTAACTATACCGCTGCACAACTGTTTACGGAGTATCTGGCAATTGCAGATTTCAACCTGTCGGCGGATATGTTCGGCGCGGCAGACGGTATGTATGTAGTCAACAAAGAAAGACTTGCCGACCTCGAAGCGCTGCTCAAAGAGTATTTCGAAGTAGGTTCGTCCGACATCGTTACCTTCAAGTTGATTACGTTTACGCTGACGGTTGACGGCAACGGCAACGTAACGTCGTGGAATATGCTTGCATCGGCGGCAACCAACCGCAACAAATTCTATTGGAAACTTACCTTCAACTATTCCGAATTTGAAACGGCAACGGTTGCTACCCCCGTCGACAGAAATCTTGCAAGTTTGGATTCCGCGCAACAAACATCTCTTACTGCGGCGCTTGAAGCAGACTTTTCCAACGTAACATTCTACGAAACGGCAGGCGGAGCGACGGTGCGCTACGCAGGCAAAGACGTAGTTGTCAGCGGCAAAGACAACAATGCAAACGACTTTACCGATTACTACTTGATAGAAGGCGGTAAATACTACGAAGTAAACGGCTCTGTTAAAACCGAAATTAACTACGGAGGCGCGGGCGGATTTACCTACTACGTATTGAAGTTCGATTTTGCCGCGCTTAATTCGGCGGAATTCAAATACGACGGCGCGCGCAGCGAATACTATGTTCAAATTACTGCGGAACAGTTTGCGCAGTTTGCATATTACTGGACGGATTATTTCCAAGACGACGTAAACGCACTTGCCTTCATATTGGGCGAGGACGGAAAAATTGAAACTATTAGGGCAATAAGCGAAAGTAAGACGGTAAGCGTCAAAATAAGCGATTACGGTACTACCTCGGCAACCGACAATGGAGAAGAAAAATGAAGAGAAAAGCAGTAGTAATATTACTTGCAGTCGTATTTGTTTTGTCAATTGCAGTGCTTGCGGCTTGTAACGGCAGCAAGTATTTTGCAAGATTTGAAACAAACGGCGCAAAAGAAGATATTCCGTATCAGGAAACGGACGTTGTATACAGCGTTGTCCGCCCCACCAAGGACGGATTTGTATTCGGAGGCTGGTATTTGAAGCGTGATTTTTCCGACGAGAACGGAAGCGTAACCTTTCCGTACAGATTGACGGAAGATACCACGTTTTACGCCAAGTGGATACCAAACGGCGGCGGTGAAAATACGGGTTCGTATACGGCTACGTTCGAAGGCAACGGCGGCACATCGCCCGCTGCGCAAACAGGCGTTGCATATGCAACCGAACCTGCCAAACCGATAAGAGGAGAATATCTTTTTACCGGCTGGTATCTTAATCAAATTACCTCGGGAAGCCCCGTAGATTTCCCCTATCAACTAAGCGGGGATACTACATTCTACGCCGGTTGGAAACTTATCGAAGACGAAAAGTACACCGTAACATTCGAAAGCAACGGCGGTACTTTTGTACAGTCGCAAACGGTACAGGCAGGCGAATCGGTAACGCTCCCTGCCAATATGGAAAAGCAAGGCGCAGTATTCGAAGGCTGGTACACATCGCCTACGTTCAACGTGGGCAAAGTGACGGGTACGACATATACGCCCACAGAAGATATTATTCTTTACGCAAAGTGGACGGTTACGGCGCAGCCAAACCCAACCGACAGCGCGGAACTTCAAGGGTACTTGTCGGCAACAACTTCCGATAATTTCGGCGCAAGTTACGATTTGAAGGTAGATACTACCGAAGGCACGAAGTACCGCGCGGTAAGTTCGTACTCGTTTGCGGAAAACTTTGTTTATCGCCGCGCGCCGTATTGGACGGGCGACAGTTGGGTATTGGATACCAACGGCAATTACTACTACTTTACCGATTGGGGATTCTACCGTCCGTCTGAAGCGTCTTGGCAACTGTATTTGGAAGCCGCATCGGGAGTTTACACTTACGGAGCGTTGCGTTACGAAACAGAGCCGACGGAAGATATAGAAGAAACTTTCGATATGATATACCTTGCCAAGATAGCAACTCTTGACGCGAGTAAATTTTACAAATACGAAGGCAAATGGTATGCAATCGACGATTATGCTCCGCAGGCAGGCGAACTGATACTGGGCAATTGCGGCGAAGGCGATTTGAAATCCGCATACAGCAGTTTTGCTCTTGTGTTCGATAAGGACGGCGTCATTACGGGTATCGAAGCAACGTCGCTAATTACCGAATATACTCAAATAGGCAGCGGCACGGGCGTGACGTACTACTTCTATACGCACAAAATCGGAATTAAGGAAATCGGCAACATAGTGGCAATCACCGAGGACGAATTTATTCAAGACCAAGAAAGACCCAACGGTTATTACCCCAAACTCAACGAAAACGACCCCAAGCGCAACAACGCCAACGGCGACGGAAAAACGTACACGGTCGAACAGTTGCAAACCGCGCTTCAACAACTTGTAAACTTTACGGCGTACTACACATTTGCGGGAAACACGTTTGACGGTTACATTTACAATCCCGTCACTATTTACAACCAAGGCGGCAAAGGAAAGGTTGTTACCGAAGCGTACATTTACGAAATCGAGTCGGGCACTACAGTTAAGCAATCTGCCGGCAAAGACCAGTATTACTACTACAACGAGGATAACGGCGCGTTCTTCCGTCTTATCAACAACAATAACGGCGGTTACTATGTGTACTGCGACCAATGCAACTTTGAAAACACCTACGAATACAATCAGTATTTGCTGGGTGTAGGAGCAAGCGGTTCGGCAATTACATTCAACTGCAAACTTCCCACGGCTAATCTCAAAGATATTTCCGCCGACAAATTTGTATTCAATGCAAAACTCGGCTGCTTTGAATTTGCAGGCGCCGCGGAGGAAATGAAGACGTTGGGACAAATGCTGTTCGGCAACAATGACTTGACATATCCGGAACTTGACGAAACGGAAGGATATGCGTTTATTCGTATATTTATGAAGGACGGCGCGGTACAAAAGGTTGTTGCGGCAAGTCAACTGGTTCTTTCGGGCGAAAGCAACGAAATGTTTATGAAGGAAATTGTTATTACATCTTACACAACAGACGAGGTAACATTGCCGGTTAACGCCGATACTCTGTACGCTCCGGGCGAAGCAAAGGAAAACGGCAACGTCGAAAAATTGGAACAGGCATTTGCCGCAATGGGCAGCAACTATACCTATACCGATACCTTTACGACCAACAATGGCGACGAATTGTGGAATGTCACCGACGTGTACAAGTACACGCAAAATGCATCTACGGCAGGTTCTTTGACAAACGCAACTACAATGTTCTACAAGGACGGCAAGTTGTATCTCAAAGGCAGCAGCGGCGACGTGGAAGTAAATTACGAATGGACCAAGCAGTATCTTACTGTCAATAAAGGTCAATGGGGAATAATTACCGTTACAGACGATTACGTTGCTTACGAAATGAACAACTGGGCAAAGTGGGCTACGCCCATCGCCCAAATGTTCGATGCAAGTTGGTTCTACGAAGGCAAGGACGGCAAGTATTACGGCAAGCCCGAATGTATGGAACAAATTGCCGAGGTTATAGCGCGTTACAGCGGCACATACCATTACTTAGACCATCCCGCTTTCGGCGGAGCATACAACCGTTACGTAGTTTTGAAGTTTGTGTCGGTGGAGTTGTCTGCGGGCAAAGTTGCCAACATTTACTACGGCGGCAGGGTGCACACCAAGAGTTTCGGCGAATTCGATATGGACTTTTCGGGCAGAGGCGAATTTACTTCGGTCAACGCAACTACTATTTCGGGAGTGCCGAGCGGAGCGGATAGCGCAAGACCCGCAAAACCAGTATATACGCTTATGCCTCCGCAAAATGTCGCGGTAAGCGACGACGGCATTTTGACATTCGACCCCGTTGACAACGCGGATAGTTACACCGTCAAGGTTTACAACGCGCAAGACGTTCTTGTCAAGAGCGCGCCTGCAACAAACGGAATGGATTTGCACGCAGTAGAGGGACTTTTGGCAGAGGGAGTTGTCATCAACAGATATTTTGTTTGCGTTACGGCGCAGTCTGCCGACGAATACTTGAACGAGTCGCCGCAATCAGCCAAGGTATATACGGAACTTAGCAGATTAA
>JAMPHX010000003.1 GCA_023663205.1 Corallococcus sp.
GGACGCATAAGTGCAGGGTCCAATATATCGGCACGGTTGGTTGCCGCCATTATTATAATGTTGGTGTTGGTTTCAAAACCGTCCATTTCGACAAGCAGTTGGTTCAAGGTTTGTTCACGTTCGTCGTGTCCGCCGCCGAGTCCTGCCCCGCGTTGACGTCCTACCGCGTCTATTTCGTCAATAAATATTATACACGGCATATTCTTTTTGGCTTGTTCAAACAAGTCTCTTACACGACTTGCGCCTACGCCGACAAACATTTCAACAAAATCACTGCCGCTCATGGAGAAGAACGGTACGCCTGCTTCTCCTGCGACGGCTTTGGCAAACAGTGTTTTACCTGTTCCCGGAGGCCCTACAAGCAAAACGCCCTTGGGAACGCGCGCGCCCATATCGGCAAATTTCTTGGGGTTTTTGAGGAAGTCTATAATTTCCTGCAACTCCTCTTTTTCCTCCTCGGCGCCTGCCACATCGGTAAAACGAACCTTCATATTTTGTATGGCTTTGGCGCGCGAACGTCCGAAATCCATATTTTGGTTGTTTTGCTTGGAAATGCTGCGGAACATAAAGAATCCAAAACCGATAAGTACCGCTATCCATAATATAGGCATAAGAATATCCAACCAACTTGCCTCGTTGGGGTTGCTGGTTGCATACTGCGTTTTCGGACTCTCATTTTCTATTGTATCCAGTACAAACCGCTCGAACTCGTTTCTGTCCGCCACGTTAAATATGACCTTTCTGTTAGTACCCGCCTCTATGCAGGTTACCTGATACACATTGAGATACACGGCAGAGTATTTTCCGTTCGGTAAGTTTTGTTTAAACTCCTGATATAGGATTGTTTCGGGGGAATCCAACAGTTGCCACATTATCAAACCGATTATAGCAACCAATATAACAATCGCTATCGTGGATATCCAACCTTTCTTTTTAGAATCCAATTTCTTTTCTCCTTTTATAGTTAGCATACGCGCCGTTGCTTTTGCCTGCGCGATGATATAACCCCATTTTGTTTAGTTTATCATACAACACGTTTGATGTCAATTTTATTCCGTCGATTGTGCTGTCATTTTTCCGTACGACGCAAAATGCGTCAAACCTTTTTTAGTTTGAGTAATACCCGCTGCTCTATGCTTTGTTTTACGTGATTTCGGTAATTTGACAGTAATTGTAAAAATCGCCGATATAAGTTATACGGTATGCGCGCGGCACAATCCGTCACGGGAAAATATATCTATGACGCAATTATAATCTATATTATACAGTTCAGACTTGAAATAACCTTAATCGGCATTTACTGCGTTTACAATCGATTGCCCGATTACCTGCGCAAGTTGTTTGACAAAACTTCTTTTGGATTTATCTGCCGAATAAAAGTCGGTCATATCCGTTTGCGCGACTACTCCTACAATGCTTACATCGCCCACTTTTTTTAGATTTTTGCCCGTTGCCGCGCCGGGGTAAATACCCATGTCGTCAATTTGGATTTCTCCTATTTGGTTTTTGCTTCCTACCGCGGCATCTATTACTGCTATTTTGCTGTTTTGATGCAAAATTCTTATCGCGTCAAAGCAGCGTTCCAAATTTTGTGCAGTGATATTTTTTTGCGGCAATCCGTACACATATGCTCTATCCGCATTTTCGTTGATTATTTCGCCCACCTGCGGACCGAGACTGTCGCTTATGACAGATTCTGTACCTATGCAAACAAATACGTTACAGTCCGCAATATATTGCTTTATTGCTTCTGTGGCAGTCAGTATGCTGTCCTTTTCGTTGTACATCAATTTTTCCATAATAATACTCTCCGTCATTTTTTCTTTTGTAAATTATTGACAAACCGCTTAGCGTTTATTGTTGCTTTTGCCTTTATAACATAATTACTTTGTCGTATTTTGCATTATTTGAACTTGTACGACAAACATAAACAACCCGATGAACGCTTCTTTTGTCTTGCTGTATTTATTTTATATTTAAATGTTTATTGAATTATGTCTGACATAATTAAGCAGACTGTACATCTAATTTCTCTTGTAATTCGGGTTTCATCATAAATAAAGACTTATACTCCGCTTTCGGTTGATATTCATATTTTATCAATGCAAAATTATTCAGCATAACTCCGCCTAAATTTACAATAAAAACCGAATGCAGCGGAATTCCTTTGAATTATGTCTGACATAGCATTGTAAATATAATATTGACGGCAAACCGCCTATAATCGAATATTGTTGCTTTTAACTTCGATTACCTGCTGCCAATAACTAAAAATGTTCCCTTATACAGATTTAAAATGCTTTTTATTCATGTGGGTTATATAATATCATACAACAATCCGCGACACTTAATTACAACTAACGACTGTTATACAACACATACAAACATTTAGTTTGAGGTTTCCATATTTGTGTATCGCTCACAACTATAATATTACGTAAATAAGCGTTTTTCCGTATGATACAATGTAATACGTGCAGTTAGCAGTAAGTTAAGTCAAATTATTTGTCAGTACTTATGTACACTGGAAAGCCACATTAAATAAGTAATATAGTTCAAAGTTATTACCATCAATACTTTCAACTGCGTTTACATATAAAAATTCGGTTGTATTATATTAAAATTTAGCACACAAGACACACTTGCCGATAACTATTATCAACTTGATGTATCATAGCAGCAGTAAGATATTCCACTTAATCTACGCTCGTTGCGCACTTACTCCGTCAGAAGCGACCTTTGCCACATCCACAGATTTCTAATTTACACCGTATCGCGCGAAATTATTATTTGCTATGTATATTTTACGCACTAAGAGCATACGCAACAACAGTTCTGCCATTTAATTATTTGCTACATCCTATACGTTGACGATAAGACGGCAAGAATACTGTTCTTGTACGATTATACAATAAATTGTGCGTGCACACCTACATTGCACCCGAGGAACGACATTTCAAGACAACTTATTTCCGATTAAATCTATGAGGCGACCTGTAACCTTACTTTAATGCTTTTTTGTAATCTTTTGAATCCATAGTTTTTAAGTTAGAGATTATGCTCTCGCACTCATAGAAAAGATGTTTTTCTCAACGAGTTCCGCGACTTACCGTGTTAACACCCCGCACAATTCTTATGTTTTGCCCAATGTCAAACGATAAATTGGATTATTGTAAGCAACTTTCCTTCTGTAATACTATTGAAAAGTGCGTTTAAGCAAGTTACCGATAAGGTAATGCTAATTTAATATCAATTGAATTTTGTTCCATAATATAGACCTCGAATCGGATAAATATATATATTTTTCTAAAAACGCTGATTTGGGCTTTAATTTTGTTTCACGTGAAACAGTTTTTCCAAATTTTCCTATCCTATTTACAAATGTTTTGTTTCACGTGAAACAAACAACCAACATAATTATTGGCGTTGGAAAGAACCGCAGCAAAAAGAATACATCAGGCTTCTAAGTTACTTTCGACTTCAGCGCAATTGTACATATACAACAAAACAAACATTTTTGCATCTGTTTCACGTGAAACATTACAGAAAACACAAACGAAAAAAAAACAAATTATGCGCGAACTTAAAATGCGACAAGGAAAACTTATTCGATGTTTTTTTGATTTTAAATTATCTCTACCGCGATAAATGAAATGGTCAAGCATATCAAAAAAGTAAAGTAGAGCATAATTTCAAAAAGTATCAACCTTCTTTCGCGCAATGACATAAATCAAAAGGTTGCAATCAACACGCAAAAAGCAGTAAATTATCGGTGTCATTTAACCCATTTTCATTACTATAAACAACAAATTTTATCACGCAATTCCTGCTCTGAACCAAAAGTAATAGCGGAGGAGCAAACTCTGTCCAAATTGACAATGCTCGCATTGTTGATATTCCCCCCCCCAAAAAAAATTGACTTAGAAAGGGGGTTTGTTTAGCGCATCAAAAGTAAAAAAACAATGCATTGCGCGCTTTTTAAAATATAATTTGCGTAAAACCACAAGAAGGTAAAGCCTAAAAAAAACAACTACGAATAACCTTTAAATCGAAAATGAAATTACATCACGGGCAGGGCAAGTTTGATTTTTATAAAATCAAATCAGCGCAAGCGAAAAAATACTCATTGTTGGAACGCGCTCGAACCCAAAATAATATCTAAACAGTTTTTCGCGACAAGAAGCCGCTACAAGAAAAAAGATAGAGAATTGCCAAAGTCACCCAAAATTAAAAACGTCAATAAGTAGTTTTTTCTATAAACAAAACATTGTGTTATGAATAAATTCAAAAAAATTATAAAAGATATTTTTGATTTAAGTATTTGAATATGCAATAATAATTTCTCTAATCCGGACTATCGAGTCGTTCTGCAAAAAGTTGCGAACCATTAGCGAACACATTATATTTTTAGTTTACAGCGAAAAATGGCACAAAAGCAAACAGAACGCGATATTGTAGCGTTTCCGGTTCGCGTTTAAACTCAGAATGGATACATTTTTCTCGGTTTTTTTTCAAAATTTGCACTTCAAAATTCTGTCTCAGAGGCTATTTCAGCCAGCAACCGCGAACAAAAATTCGCTTTTATTTTTTCGGTTTTATAGGCAAAAAAAGAAGGAAATCACAAGCAAACTTTAAAACAACTTTCAAAATAATGCCGGCAAAAATATTCTTTGAATTGTTATCATTCCGAGATAATCTTTTTCAGACTTTATCTTTACGAAAATTCGCTCCCTCACATTAAAAACATCATGCGGCAAGAACTTTTAAAATTACCTGTGCTTTTACCGAATAAGAAATAACAAAATAAATTAAACACACTAAAACATATCAAAAATAAAATCTTGTAAAAAACAGCAATTGAAAGTATGTTTTTTAAGATAAAAAGCAAAACAAAATGGTTCACGAAAATTTGCTTGTTCCATTTACCGCATTTAAGGCTCCGAACATATAATTATCGCAAATTCAATGGGGCGGGCAATGCCAACAGAAAATTTTTCAAAAAAAAGCGAAACAATAACAAAAGTTGGATTATCGTGAAAACTTTATGCGATGGAGTTGTTACTGCACACAAAAAGGTAAACATCCGTCGGGAGCAGGTTACTGCGAAGTAAGGAAATCGAAAAAAAACGAAATTTCTTGTAAATATTATTTTAGTGCTCGAAATTAATACATGGTTTTTATTTGCCTAAGGCAAATTGTATTTTTGAGAATAAAACAATCCTTTGATAAGACTTTTTGTTTTTGCCGTCAAAATTTTTTTTAATAGAGATACAAAATTAAATCATAAAAAATTAAATTTTTATGGTATTTTTCAAATCGAAAAGTGCGGGAACAAGACCTATTATATGCAAGCAACACTTTAACAGAAATTATAAACATTTTATAATTATGCAAAACAAATTAAAAATAATCATTTAGAAAGAAAAGGATTCCTTAAATGTTTATACAAAAATATCAAAGAAATAATCTGTCAAAGGATACAAAAATTCTGTAAAATTCAACAGTAGTTCAAGTTCGTCACAATCGAAACAGGAATACAAAAGAACCACAAAATTCCGTGATAACATTATCGCCGGTAGTTTGACAAAACAACAGATTACAGCAATTCACTATGTTTGATATTAAGCGCAAATATTCAATAAATTAACACGAACTCTCGATGAAGTAATTGCTAAATTGCAAGTTCAGTGCAAAATTTGCATAACTTGTAAAAAATACATATAGTAACGCATCAAAATTATGCAGTTGCTTTTAAGATAAATAATAACACATATAAAAATGCTCTCCCTTAAAAGTCAAAACAAAGAAGAGCGTAAATTTGGTTTATAAAGACTGTTCTCAACTAAAATCTTATAGAAGAATTTGTATTTCAGGATTAAGCAAATGTTTGCCGTTATGCTTTTGCGAAAAGCCGTTACCGAATTTCTATTTGTATAATTATTCGTAATTTTGATTTTTCGTCATTTGTCGCAAAATAATTATTTACATAAACGGAGCACAATTATCAATTGCCGAAAATCAAATTTCCTATGGGATTGTTACTGTACAAAGTATTTAGCAATGTGCTCTCTTGAAACAATTTCTTCAACATATCGACCGTCTGTTGTACGAAGTCGGGAGCAGTTTCGGTGTTCACCTGCAAAGTTTCTACAAACGGAATTAGTACGGCAAAACCTACGTAAATTATCGCGGCACCTAAAACAAGTCCTAATACTCTATCCAAAATTTTCAAAACCTTAACTCTTTTGATAAATTTCCAAAGTATGCCCTTAACAACATATACAATAATCAAAATCAGTACAAATGGCACGCATACGGCAACGACGGAACGAATAATTTCGTCGGGAATGCCGCTTAGCGCAGACGACAGCGGATTGAACAACAACGCTGTTCCGCCTATCGAGGCAATCAGCGCAATCAGCCCGAACAGTTGATTCCAAAAACCTCGTAATATGCCTATAACGGCGGACAATACGATTAAGACTACAAAAATCCAATCAGCAATATTCATATCAATATTCTTCTTTTTTGAATGACGTTTTCATCCAATCGCTTACAAGAGAGCAAATTCTATCCAAATCGTCCTTTGTAAAGTAATCGATATAAATACGTCCCTTGTTGCCGTTGCCGACAGCGGTGATTTTGGTTGCAAACGTACGCTGCATATTAGCGACAAGTTCGGCAAGTTCCAAACTTTGCTCCTGCTTAGGCTTTTCCTTTGTCGGTTTGGGGTTCAAAAACTCGCGAACCATTTTTTCCATTTCGCGTACGTTCATTTGGTTGTCGCAAGCCTTCAAAGCCAACTTAAATTGATGAGCAGTAGGCACTACTACAAGCGTGCGCGCGTGTCCTGCGGAAAGTCTGCCCTTTTCAATCAAATCGATAACTCCTTCGTCCAATGTAAGCAGTCTGAGCGTATTGGCTATGGCGGAACGGCTCTTTCCTATGCGGTCGGCGGCAGTTTCCTGCGTCATATTAAATTCCGTCATAAGAGTTTTTATTGCGCGTCCCGCTTCAATGGGATTTAAATCCTCCCTTTGAAGGTTTTCAATCAAACTTATTTCCTTGATTTGCTGCGGCGTATAATGTTTGATAATTGCAGGTATTTCCGTCTTGCCCGCCAACTTGGATGCGCGGAAACGTCTTTCGCCGGCAATTATCATAAAGCGTTTGCCTATAGGCGTTACGACAATAGGCTGAATTACGCCGTGCAATTTTATGCTTTCGGCAAGTTCGCTTAGCGCTTCTTCGTCAAAATTTTTGCGCGGTTGTTCGTAGTTGGGGTCGATATCGTTTAAATTTATCAAAACCTCGCTTCCGTTTACTTTCAATTTGTCGGAATCGTTATTTGCGGTCAGTTCTTCCACATCGTTCAATCCCATGAGGGAAGCATATCCTCTGCCCAAGCCTTTATTTGCCATTTTCGGTTTCCTCTCTTTGTAAAAATTGTTTTGTCAGCATTTCGTAAGCCACGGCGCCGCTGCTTTTGGGAGCATGAAGTACAACAGGTACGCCGAAACTCGGCGATTCTACCAATTTAACATTGCGCGGAACGGGGATTGTATATACTTTTTCTCCGAAATATTTGTATATTTCCGCAGTTACCTGTTTGCTCATGGTGGTGCGGACTTCATACATGGTAAGTATAACGCCGTTTATCGTAAGTGTCGGGTTTAACCGTTGCTTGACTATTTTGATTGTGTTCATCAATTGCGAAAGCCCTTCCAGAGCAAAAAACTCGCTTTGTACGGGTATTATTACGCTATCGGAAGCAACCAAAGCATTTAGCGTAAGCAGCCCCAAACTGGGCGGACAATCGATAAAAATGTAGTCGAAATTGCTTTTTATTCCCATAAGAGCGCGTTTCAAAGCACTTTCGCGCATCGGCATTGTAACAAGGTCGACTTCTGCCGCAGCAAGGTCGACATTACAAGGGATAATACTTAGATTTTCTATTGCAGTGGCAAATATTACGTCCGTTGCAGAGCAACTTTCCATAAGCAAATCGTAACAATTGGTTTTTATTTGATTTTTTTCCAACCCGAAACCGCTTGTTGCATTGCCTTGCGGGTCAAAATCCACAAGCAAAACCTTTTTGCCCGCTTTTGCGACATATGCGGCAAGATTTATTGCCGAAGTGGTTTTGCCCACGCCGCCTTTTTGATTAGAAAAAGATATAATTTTTCCCATAATATTCACCTTATAATTGCTGCGTTCGTAAATAATATAACACACAACCCGCTAATTTTCAAGCGTATTGTAAAACCCGATACAAATTATTGTTATTTTTGAGATATCGCTTACTTTTGCGCATAACAATTTGCATTGGCTCTGCATTGTCAAAATGTTTCAATGCTTTATTTGTATGTACCAAAATCCTCGTTTTTGCCCGTTACAACGGGTTTTTGCGAGGTTTGTTTTGCGGTCTTGGATATGCAGGCGGAGTTTTTTTAACCTTTTTGTAAACCAATATACATCTTTGCGAGCCGTCCCAAAGCGTGTAATTTTTGCAAAACTCGTACTTCAATCCCAATGTATTTTCCGCATTGAGTGCGGTTTGCCTCTCTGTTCGGTCGGTTTTGTAGGCGAGTATTCTGCCGTTTACCTTTGCAAGCGGCGCAAGATATTCCAGCAGCACGTTTAGCGGTGCAACGGCACGCGCCGTAACTACATCAAACGATTCTCTACTATTCTTTGCAAAGTCTTCCGCTCTGCAATGCACGGCTTCGGTTTTTAAATCCAACTTGCGGGATAATTCTTTTAAAAACTCTACGCGCTTGTTCAGACTGTCCACAAGCGTCACATCTATGTCGTTACGCAAAATTTTGAGCGGTATTCCCGGAAATCCCGCGCCGCTGCCTACGTCGCAAACAGACGAATTGGGTTCTATCAAATCTGCTCCCGCCATACTGTCCGCAAAGTGCCTGTCATACGCTTGCTCTTTGTCAACGATGGCTGTCAAATTGAACTTATTGTTTGTTTCCGTCAAAAAGTCATAGTATATATTTAATTTTTGCAGTATGGAGTCGTTTGTTTCGATATTCAGACGATCAAAGTACCGTTTCATTTGTTTTCCCGTTGAGATAGACATACTATCAATATTTGAATATCGGCAGGACTTACACCCGAAATTCGGCTTGCCTGCCCGAGATTCAGCGGACGTATTTTGTCTAACTTTTGTCTTGCTTCTATACGCAGACCGTCAAGTTTCAGATAATCCATATCGTCGGGCAACTTTTTGTTTTCCAATTTGCGCGCTTGCGCTATCAGGCTTTGCTGTTTTTCGATATAACCGCTGTATTTTGCGTTTATTTCCGCTTGTTCAAGAGCGTCTTTGTCGATATCTGTCAGCACTCCCAAATATTCTATTACGTCACGCGCGCCTATGTTACTTCTTTTGAGAATATCCCTTACGGTAAGCCCTGCTTTGGGCAGACTTTCGTTTTTGTCCGCAAACAGTTTTTCCAACTTTTTTGGAGAAATAACTTGATTGAGTTGTTCTTCCGCAGTTGCAATCATATGCAATTTTCTGCAATACTTTGCATATCTTTCGTCAGTAACAAGTCCTATATCTCTTCCAATCTGCGTAAGTCGCAAGTCGGCGTTATCCTGCCTCAAAACAAGTCTGTTTTCTGCGCGGCTTGTCATCATTCGGTAAGGTTCAAAACTTTCCTTTGTGGTTATATCGTCAATAAGAACGCCTATGTAACTGTTGTCGCGCGTAAGAATAAGCGGTTCTTTGTTTTCCAAATAACGGGCGGCGTTTATTCCTGCAACTATTCCCTGACCTGCCGCTTCTTCGTATCCGCTTGTCCCGTTTATCTGTCCCGCAAAGAACAATCCCTCGACTTTTTTTGACATAAGCGACGAATACAACTCCGTTGCGTCGATACAATCGTATTCTATCGCATAAGCGTCGCGCATTATTTCGACGTTTTCCAATCCGTCGACGGATTTGTAAATCATTTCCTGTATTTCCGCAGGCATGGAACTCGACGCGCCTTGAACATAGTACTCGCAGGTTTCCTCTCCTTCCGGTTCCAAAAACAATTGGTGTCTTTCTTTATCGGAAAATCTGACAACCTTGTCCTCTATCGACGGGCAGTAGCGCGGACCGACGCCGTTTATCTGTCCGTTGTACAGCGGCGCAAGACTTTTGTTTTCGAGTATGATTCTTTTTGTTTCGGCGGTGGTGTAAGTCAGATAACAACTGCACTTGTCCGAACATATACTTTCCGTCATATACGAAAACGGCATAATGCCGGTTTCTCCGCTTTGTTCCGACATCTTGGAAAAATCCACGCTTGCCGCCTTTACGCGCGCGGGCGTTCCCGTCTTAAAACGCCGTACCGAAAACCCTAACTTTTCCAAACTTGCAGTCAGTCTTTTGGCATTCAAAAACCCGTTTGGACCGCTGTCTTGACTGTGCTTGCCCGTAATAGTGCGGCTGTTCAAATACACGCCGCAACACAAAATTACCGCCTTGGCGTAATATTTCAATCCTACTGCGGTTTCGGCGACAAAGTTTCCGTCGCATTTTTCCAAAGAAACAACTTCCCCCTGACGCAGTGTAAGACGGGGTTGTTTTTCTACGGTGTGTTTCATATTGGCGTGATAGGCTATCTTATCCACCTGCGCTCTCGGCGAATATACGGCAGGACCTTTGCCGCGGTTCAACATCCGCATTTGCAATAAACTTTCGTCTGCGCAAACAGCCATCTGCCCGCCCAAAGCGTCTATTTCCTTTACTATTTGTCCCTTTGCCGTACCGCCTATACTCGGATTGCACGCCAAATAAGCAACCGTATCCAAATTGGTTGCAAACATTATCGTTTCTTTTCCGAGTCTTGCCGCGGCAAGCGCCGCTTCGCACCCTGCATGACCCGCACCTATTACAATAACGTCATAGTTTTTCAATTTACTTTCCCCGTAATTTTTTCTGCGGTTTGGTGACCGTTTTTTAATAAAAATAATGTTTAATCAACGCTTAGCCGTTGAAACGTGTTTCAATTCCTAAAATACAGATGTTCGATAACAAACCGTTTTTTTTGAAGAATTTTCCGTTTGAGCGTTGACAAACGCATTTGATTTGCGTATAATAATATCAGAGTCAACTTGCTCAATCTTGTCGGGAAATTGTATCCCGGGGACGTTGAGCAAAGTTTGGCTTTTTTCTTTATTCCAATACAACAACTTATCTTCATCGAGTACACGCGATAAAAAATTAACAAAACTGTCTTTTCCGTATGTACTTGTCAAAATATTTGCAGTCAATCTTTTTCCATCCTTGCCGCAAAAACCTGTCAAATGATTTCGTTTCCGTATGTGCCCGTAAACTATTTGCGGAAATAATTTTTTCGTCTTGACGTCCGCCGTTTACTTTCCCAAACAAAACTTGCTGTAAATTCTGTCTATAATTTCCTCGTTTGCGGTAGTGCCGGTTATCTTTCCCAGTTCTTCCCAAGCCGTTTTCAGTTCCACTGCAACGCAATCGAGAGTTGATGACAAACAGTTTTTACGTGCTTCTTCAAGCGACTTTTTTGCATTTGTCAAACAATCTATGTGCCTTTGATTTGTAAGTATCACGCTGCTTTCGTCAACTTTGCCGTTTGCAAACAAACTGTATATCTTTTGTTTGAGTTGTTCTGTGTTTATTCCATTTGCCGCGCTTACGCAAATGCTGTTTTCGCCGTTTGAGTTTGCGCCTTTGTACAAATCGCATTTGTTAAAAACTTTTATTACCGCTTTGTCACATTCGTATACCGTTGTGTCGTCCTCACGGTCAACAAGATACAACACTACGTCGGCAACGTCAACGGCTTTTTGCGCGCGTCTTATACCTTCCGCTTCTATGGGATTGTTTGTTTTTCTTATGCCCGCGGTATCGACGAAATTAAGTTTCAAATCCTTATATATTACGCTTTCAGACAGAGTATCACGAGTGGTTCCCTCAATGTCGGAAACAATTGCTCGGTCTGTCCCGAGTAATGCATTCAGCAAACTCGATTTGCCGACATTCGGCGCGCCTATTATTGCTACGTTTACGCCGTATTTAATTATTTTTCCCGTTTTGACGGTGGAAAGCAATTTGTCTGTTTCATCTGTAATGTATTTTAGTTTTTCCGAAAGTTCTTCAACCGTTTCCATCTCGATATCTTCTTCGGGGTAATCAAGAGCAACTTCGGTTTTGCTGATTATATCCGTCAAACCGTCCTGCAAATCGGCGATTATCCTTCCCAATTTGTTTTCAAGCAGATTGCTGCCCGCCTTTGCCCCCGCATAGGTTTCGGCGTCAATCATTTCTATTATTCCTTCGGCATTCGATAAATTTTGTTTGCCGTTTACAAACGCGCGCTTGCTAAACTCCCCGTTTTGAGCCATTCGCGCGCCTTCGCTCAAACAGGTTTCTATTACAGCAGTGCATACGGCAACGCCGCCGTGACAGTGAAACTCAACCATATCTTCCCCTGTATACGAACGCGGCGCGTCAAAATACACGCACATTGCGTGTTCTGTAAATTCCGCCGTTTGCAGGTTTCCTACCTTCAGAGTATTGGGCAACGTAGGCATAGGCGAAAAAATTTTGTTTGCAATTTTTTTGCTGTCTTCCCCGCTCATTCTTACAACGGCAACCGCGCTTCTTCCCACGGGTGTAGACAGTGCAACGATAGTGTTTGACATAGTGCTTTTATTTAATAATGCCCCGCCTTTCGGGCAGGGCACAAATACCTTTATCTTCTTCTTTTCTTGTCCGAGCGATACACAAAATTCATACTTTTTCTGTTTACCGTCGGAGCATTTAGTATATCGTTTGACAACTTGGGACTTATTACAACGTGTCTGTTGTTCATTACGCCGTCGCTCTCGGTGGAAACGTACTTGCTATCCTGCAAAGCGGTGTGGATAATCCTGCGTTCGTACGGATTCATAGGTTCCAACTTGGCGGCCTTGCCTGTACGCTTTACCTTTTGTTCGAGATTTTTTGCAAGTTGAATAAGCGTTTTTTCTCTCTTTGCTCGGTAGCCTTCGCTGTCGAGAACTATTCTTTTGAATTTATCTCCCGAGTTGTTGAGTATCAAACTTGAAAGATATTGCAGCGAATCCAATACTTCTCCGCGATATCCTATTACTTTTCCCGAACCGTCGCCCACAAGTTCTATTGCAATGGTATCGTCGGTTTCCTTCATTTCCACAAAGTAACTGTCAAAGTGCATCTTTTCGAGCACGTTTTCCAAAAATTCTTTTACCTTTTCGCCGTCGGTTTGCTTTTTTGAAACGGCAACTTTGCTTTGTTTCAAAAATCCGCCTTCCGAAATTATTTCCACATCGGCTTCTTCGCGCGTCAGCCCAGCCTTTTTCAAAGCGTTTTCCACTGCCGCATCAACGGTCTTTCCCGTCGCTTCAATCTTTTTCATTGAATATTACCTCTTGTAACTTGCCTTTGGCGCATTGTTCTTTTTGTCTTCTTTATCCAACTGTTTGTTGACTATTATTTCAACGGGTTTTCGCATAGCAATGCTCGTCAAAATACTTAGCATATAGTTGCAAACCATGTATACCGCAAACGCGCCCGTATACATAAATCCGAAAAACGCCATCATCAAAGGCATAATAATCATCATCATTTTGTTGCTCATAGCCTGTTGGTCGTTAGGTTTGGTTTCCTCGCCTTTGCGGTTTTTCTTGTCCATCTTTTGGTTGATGAACATAGAAAGGAATGACAACCCTATGGACATAACCGGCAAAATCATAAGTCCGTTCCACGAACCGTCTGCGGAACGAGTGTGTGTTGCCAGCACTTGGTCGCGAATAATGTTGTAGACCAATTCGGGCTGCTGTTCCTTTTCGAGATTGACGGTATCCGTAAACTCGGCATACGTAGGCATAACAGACTTCCAAGTATCGGGTTGCCAAATGCTTGCCATCCAAAGGAAAGATTCTTGTACGTTATCTACGTAATATTTACCTATACCGATGTAGGTGTAGTCATTGCCTTGGGCGTCCTTGAATACTTCGTCGCTGCCTTTGCTTACTATATCTCTGCAATAATCCAACGCGTATATTTTAGCCGCTTCGGTTGATTTACCTTCGCCTATTGCTTTTTGATACGCAACATAGTAAACGCTTCCTTCCTGTTCGGGAAGATTTGCAATATTCATTTCCTGACTGTAAAAGTTGTTTAGACGGTAGTAGCCGTAAACATTGTTGTAGGTAGCGTAACTGTTCAATCCGCCGAACATAATAAAGAATATTGCCATGGACAATATCATAGGAAGACAACTGGACAAAGTGGAAACGCTTTGTTTTTTGTAAATTTTCTGTTTTTCGTCATTTGCCCTTTTGGTATTTGCCCCGTACCTTTTATCTATATCTTCCAAAATGGGGCTTAACTTCTGCATTTTGAGAGAACTTTTTCTCATAGCAATACGTTGCCAGATATCAAAAGGTACAGTCAATATCTTCAAAAACACGGTAAAAACGACAACCGTCCAGCCGTATTGTCCTACCCAACCGTGCATCCACATTACAAGTTTTCCGACCCAATTTAAGTTGTCGATGCCGTTTTCGCCTTTGGACATATAGTCGCCCAAATCGACCTTTTCGGGTGCGCGACATCCTGCAAATACCAAGATGCACACACATAATATAACGGCGATTTTAATAACCGCTTTGGTTTTTCTTTTCATTATTACTCCTTAAACGGTCAAACAAACCATTTAACTTTGCCTTTTATATCAAGCGGAACGGGGTCGAATCCTCCCTTTCCCCAAGGAGCGCATCTAAACAACCTTTTTAGCGTAAGATATGTCCCCTTAAAGAACCCGTACAGTTTGTACGCTTCCATTCCGTACACCGAACAACTCGGTGTGTAAATACACTTTTTGCCGCCTTTCCACTTGGAAATAGTGGCTTTATACAATTTCAACATTGCAATAGCGACGTATTTCACAGTAAACCCGCCTTTTGGAACAATTCGCACAGACTATTTACAATGACGTCAAATTTGTACGCGCTTTTTCTTCTTGGCAGTATAACTATGTTGAAACCTTCGTTGAGATTGGCAGCAAACATTGCCGCCGCGCTTTTCATCTGACGGCGCAGTCTGTTGCGCTTTACGGCTTTTCCGTACTTTTTGCTGACGGAAAATCCGATTTTGCTTTGTTTACTTTTGTTTTTGCAATACAATACGGCAAAATACCCGTCGCTTACACTCTCGGCGTGTTTGTAGACGTAGTTGTACTGGTAGTTTTTTTTCAGTCTGTACTTTGCCTGCAAAGTAACTTACCTTACGCCGAAAGATTGTGACGGCCTTTGTTTCTTCTTCTTGCCAATACTCGTCTTCCGCCGGTTGTTTTCATTCTTGCTCTGAATCCGTGCACCTTGCTTCTTTGTCTTTTCTTGGGTTGATACGTTCTTTTCACGGTTGTTCCTCCTTATACCGAGCGCGTATAAACGCGCAAATTTCCATTTTGTTTTCGCTTTATTTTAACAAATTTATATATTCCCGTCAAGCGTTTAAGTAAACACGGCAGATAAGGTTTAATATTGACAGATTGCTTTTTAAATATTATAATTAAACAAACAAAAATCAAAATCATAAGGAGAAAGACACTATGCCAATACCTACCCCTCACATTTCGGCAAAACAAGGCGACTTTGCCCGAACGGTTCTTATGCCGGGCGACCCCCTTCGCGCAAAATTTATTGCGGAAAACTATCTGGAAAAAGCAGTTCTCGTAAACAACGTGCGCGGAGTACAAGGTTACACTGGCTATTACAAAGGCAAACGCGTTTCCGTAATGGCAAGCGGAATGGGTATGCCGTCTATCGGAATATACTCATACGAACTGTACAATTTCTACGATGTGGAAAACATAATACGCATAGGTTCGGCAGGAGCAATCAACGCCGATTTGAAGGTTCGCGACCTTGTAATTGCACAAGGCGCCTGCACAAACAGCAACTATGCTCACCAATACTCCCTTCCGGGGACGTTTGCCCCCATTTCGGATTTCGGACTTTTGGAAAAAGCCGTCGACAAAGCGCGTCAAATGAAACTCGATTTCAAAGTAGGCAACGTACTTTCCAGCGACCCCTTCTACGATGACGGAGCAGGCGGAAAGGCTTGGGAGAAGATGGGCGTTCTTGCCGTTGAAATGGAAGCGGCGGCGCTGTATATGAACGCTGCCCGTGCAGGCAAAAAAGCACTGTGCGTATGCACGATATCCGACCACCTTTTGACAGGCGAAGCATTGGATGCGGATGCGCGCCAAAACACATTCCGTCAGATGATGGAACTTGCGCTCGATATTGCATAGTATTTGTCAAGTTTCAATTTTTTTGCAAATAAAAAACCTGCCGTTTTCAAACGAAACGCGGCAGGTTTCTTTTATTTTTACATTTTAGCCCAACGTCTTGACAGGTAAGATGAAGTACAGCACTTCGTCGCTGTCGTTGACGGTTATTACGCAACTGTTGTGAAGAGCAAATTCCATCTTTATCGATTCGGCGTTTATTACGCGCAAACAGTCGTTGATATACCTTGCATTGTACGCACAGCGCACGTCCTTTCCTCTGAGGGCAACCGAAACTTCCTCTTTGGCTGTACCGTACTCGCTCGTGGACGAAATTTTCATTGCGTATTCTTCTATATCCAATATTACAAGGTTGTTCTTTTCGCCCCTCGACATAATGGAAGCAATGTTCAAACTCTTTTCAAAAGACTGTTTGTCAACCACAAGCGTTGTCAAAAATTCCTTGGGAATAAGATTGTCGTACTTTATATACTGACCGTTTGTCAAAAGTCTTGTCATAAGAGTGGTGTTTTCGAGTTTTACCATAAGGTTGTTCTTTTCGACATACACCTTTATTATATCGTCGGTATCTCCCAACAACTTGGCAAGTTCGGACAAACTTCTGGAAGGAACGGTAGCGGAAATTTCTTCCACTTTGCCTTCAAGCGGCTTTTTTGCCATAGCAAAACGGTAGCCGTCGGTTGCAACTGCGGAAAGAGTGTATTCTTTTGCTTCGACGTAAACGCCTTTCAAAATAGGACGCGTATCGTCCGTAGCAACAGAAAATATTACTTGACCTATTATTTCCTTTATGTTTCTTTCCGTCACGGTAAAGAAATTGTCGCCCTCCATTTCTTCCGTTTCGGGGTAGTTGGAAATATCGAAGCATTGAATAAAACATTCGCTTCCCGCGGAACTTATTATAAGTTTAAGTTCGTCGTTAAGTTCCATCGAGATTTCCACTTCGGTAGCAAAGTTTTTGATGTACTCTCCGAAAAGTTTACCGGGGATTAAAAACGCGCCCGCTACAATTACGTTTGCTTCGATGGTCTTTTCAATCGCAAGGTCCTTGTCGGTAGCCAAAAGCGTAAGTTTGTCGTTTTGCGCAACGACTTTTATACATTCGAGCGTTTGTGCAACGTCTCTTGAGGGCAACGCCTTACTAACCTTGGCAATAGCGTCGTACAGTTGTTCTCCGTTTACGATTGTTTTCATGTTAATTCTCCTTAATCTTCGTCGATTGTTAACGTCAACATTTGTAAAATTTTTATTTGCAGCAGTAGAATAAGTGTGTGTGAAAATGTTAACAACCGTGCAGAAAACCGACAAAAAAGCAATATGTTGAAACAAAACTTAAAAGTTTTACTATATATTGTATTATGCCTCGTATAGGTCGGGTGGATATTATGTGGACAAACCTCATAACTTATGCACAGCCGGTGTGGAAAACATTTTGTTTGCCGCAAAAATATTATAAAGCAATCTTGCAAAAAAAGCAAGAGTAATAACAAAAACGGAAAAAAGAAATTTTGTATAGTAATAATCTCGGGAGCACAAACAAAAAAAATAATTGAAAAACAGGAAAAATAGTTCTTGCAAAACAAGCAAAATGTAGGTATAATAAAAACTACAACAAAATCAGTGAAGGAAATAACAAAGTGCTTAGCCTAAATCAAATTTGGAACAATATATTGATAGAAACGGAGTCCAAGGTTTCCACCTTGGGCTACGATTTGTATATAAACACGTTGAAGCCGGTGGGAATATATAAGGACAGAATAATTTTGCTTGCCGAAAACGCTACTCTCAAAGGAATAGTGGAAAAAAAGTACAAAGAATTTATCAAAAAATCCACTTCATCGGTTTTTCCTTCGCTTGTAGACGTAGAAATAATAACAGAAGAAGACGTGCCCAATCTGTGTAACGTTGAAAAGGAAGTTGATATTCCCGTGTCAAACAACTTTGTAAAGGAAACGGAAGACGTCAATCAATTCCGCTCGGAGTACACATTTGACAGTTTTGTGGTGGGAAAGTCCAACGAATACGCATACGCAGTTGCAAGCGCGGTTGCGGAAACTCCGGGGACGAAGTACAACCCGCTGTTTGTTTGGGGAGGAGTAGGACTGGGCAAAACGCACTTACTGCACGCTATCGGCAATTACATAAACCGCAATCAACCCGAAAAAAAGACGCTGTACGTAACAAGCGAAAACTTTACAAACGAAATGATTGAGGCGCTGCGCGACAACGACGTCAATGCAAAAAAGGATTTTAGAGCCAAGTACCGCAACGTAGACGTTTTGATGATTGACGACATACAGTTTTTGGCAAATAAGGAAGGAACGCAGGAAGAATTTTTTCACACTTTCAACGAACTGTATCTTGCCGATAAGCAGATAATAATATGTTCCGACCGTCCTCCCAAGGAAATAAACATAGCCGAAAGGCTCAAAACGCGCTTTTCCACGGGAATAATAGCCGATATACAGCCGCCCAATCTCGAAACGAGGATTGCGATATTGCAAAAAAAGTGCATAGCCAAGAAGCAACACGTCGATATGAAGATACTGACGCTTATTGCGGAAAAGATAACATCCAATATAAGGGATATGGAAGGAATACTTACACGAATAATAAGTTACGCAAGTTTGGTAGGCGGCGACTGCAACGATATGAATATAGTTAACGACGCGCTAAAAGATTACGCCGACAGTTCAAACGAAATAGTAACAATAGACAATATTGTGGACGCAACGTGCGATTATTTCAAGTTGGACAAAGCCGCGCTTGTCGGCAAAAAGAAAAACAAGGAAATAGTCATTCCGCGTCAGATATGTATATACCTGATAACGGATATACTAAGTATTCCGCTTATTTCCATAGGACAGTATTTCGGAGGCAGAGACCATACCACGGTAATGCACGCGCGCGACAAAATAAGCGAAGAAATCAAAACCAACGGCGTAATAGCCGCTCAGGTAAAGGATATAAGGGATAGAATCTATAACAGATAACGCCTTTCAGTAGCGGAAAATTGTGCCGTAAACAAGAAAAGGTAGCGCATAAACCGTAAACCGAAACAAATAAAGTAAAGCGTTAAGCACCGAATTGTGAGGAAACACAACCTTCACGGGTCGGTGCTTGTTTTTGTTTTGAAAAGACGATTGAACGATAAGGAAATAAAAAGATATTCCGCGCAATATAACCGCCAAAAAAAACATCTTGCAGTGTAAAGAATGTGTAAATAGTTTGTAAAGTGTATTGATTTTTTGTCGGGGGGGGTGGTAAGGTGTCCTTATAAAGAAAAACAACGTAAGTTTTTCTAATAAAAATAAGGAGTAAAACCAAATGAAAAGAAAAGCGGTCATTCTTAGTTTAATAATGATTGTTGCTCTTATGTGCGTATTGGTAGGTTGCAATCAACCTAAAATTACGGGCATAGAAATAACCGCAAACCCCACAAAAGTAACGTACAACGAAGGCGAGACGTTTGACGCTGCCGGTATGGTTGTAAGCGCGGTTTACGACAACGACACCAAGGAAGCAATCACCGATTACACGGTGGACAAAACAGGTGCGTTGAAAACAACCGATACCAAAGTAACGGTAAGTTACGGAGAGTTTACCGCACAGGTAAATATTACCGTATATGCAAAACAGGTAACCGTTACGGATATCAAAGTAGATACAAGCGTAAAGTACGTGCGTACAATGGACGCATCCGCTGTTGTCAGATACAAGGCAATATATTCCGATACAAGCGAAGATGCCGATTGGAAACCCGCAACTGCGGAAGACCTTGAAAGTTACGAAATAAAAGGTGACAAAATAGAATTGGTACTCAATATTCTTGCGGGAACCAAAGAACACAAAAAGACGATTCAACTGGATATCGCGGACGACCAAGTTGTGTCTGTTGCGGAACTCAAAACCAAAACCGCCGACGGCGAAACTCAATACATTGTAGAGGGAACGGTAGTTGCCGTAGTAAATACAATGCAAAGACACGAATATATACTCAAAGATTCAACGTCCGAAGTTTACATGGGAGTAAGCGGATTTTCCACTACCGGTAACATAAACAACGGCGATTACGTCGCCGTATTCAATAAGGGCGACAAAGTGCGTATTCCCGTAACTCTTGAAACTGTAGCGGCAGCCGCAGGCGCAGATACTGATAAACTAAAGATAAAATCCGATGACGGCAAAGTATTGGCAATGTACAAGGGCGGCACGTTGTACGAAACAGGCATTGTGGAAAAGGATGTACAAGTTGTTCTTGACAAAGCGTCCGCAATCGAAATAACCAATCAAAACCAATTGAGAGAGTTTTTGGGTGCGCAAAACCGTGCGGGAAATGCGTACAAAGTAGTAAAACTTACTGCGCCCCTGTATATCGTAAGATACAATAACTTCTACCGCTTTATGTTCAGCGGAGTAAATTCGTATGCCGACCAAAAGATAGACGGAGGCAACTGTTCTCCTATATTTGCACAGGGCAACGCATTGTTCAATAACGGCAAAACGGTAGGTGAAATGCTCAAAGGCGATGAAGAATGGAATCCCTTGTCTTACGCTTCACCCGAAGCAACGCCCAAGACGGTATACGCATTGTTTGCGGGAGGAAATACTTATTACCACACATTTACGATACTGGACATCGAAGACTTCAAACAACCCGAGATAAAGGTAGAAGGAACCCAGAAGGAATACGCGATAGGCGATACATTCGATTTCGGAACCGAAGCGCAACTTGTTTGCAGTTACGGCAAAGACGCCTACGGCAAAGATATTGTTTTCGGTAATCCCAAATCTCTTTCCGCCGATATGCTCGATACGTCTACTATCCCCGATATGACAACTGCGGGTAAGTTTACAGTAAAGGGAATTTGCGAAGGCGAAGAATTCCAATTTGAAGTAACTATCACCAAGATTCCTCAAGCGATACAACTTCAATCGGAACCTGCAAATAAGGAATTGGATTACCGCACTTGGCAAACCAATTGGAAAAACTTGTATATAGGCTTGTCTTTGACGGTAAATTATCAAAACGGAAGCAGCGAAACGGTTGAAATTACGGAAGAAATGCTCAGTTGCGAGGAAACGGCGCAATCGGATAAAGTAACAGTAACAATTACCTATTGGGGAGTTACCGCAACATCCGACTTTACCGTAACTTTGCCTCAAACAATGACTTCCGTTACGGAAATAAAAACAATTACCGAAGAAGGCGCAACCGAGTACAATCTCAACGGGATAGTCGTTGTTTCGTACTTTGTTTCCGGTACAGCCTCAAATCCGAGTGACGGAGAGATTCTTCTTAAAGATAAAACCAACGGCAACCTTATAGGAGTGAAAAACATGGGAGTATCTTACTCCGACAAACTTGCGGGTCTTTCCGTAGGCGACGAAATAGTAGTTCCCGTAACAATGAGGGTTACAAACAGTACGCAAGCCTGTTCGGAAAAATTCAAAGTAACGGCGTACAAATCAGACGGTTGCAGCGTAAAAGTATTGAGCAAAGGCAACGATGCCGCTCTCGATAAGGATTCCGCAATTACTCTTTCCGGTCAAGAAGACTTAGAAGCGTTTTTGGCAAAAAACGAAAACAACGCAACGCGCGTAGGCAATATGTACAAAGCGGTCAAGTTTGCGGCAGGCACGCGCTTTGTTAACTACAAAGGAAGTTTGTATATAACTTGCAGCAAAACTGCAACCAAACTTGCGGAAATAAAAATAGACGCACTTACGCCGTTCCTTAGCATAATGAACCAAGAAATGACGCTGGGAGATAAAACTTACGGCGATTTGTTTGTTGGCGAAGGTCAGGCAATAAGCGGAGATTTTACATCGCCCATCATTTTGGAAAAAGACGTTTACATGGTATACGTAGGAGGACAGGGTACTTATTACCATCACTTTGTGTTGCTTGGTGCACAATATATGGTAACTCCCGAACCCGCGCAAACTCCTGAAATTACAGAGTAAAGGAGATTGACGTATGAAAAAGACAATAACGGCAATTTGTTTGATACTTGTTTTTGTTCTGCTTGTAGGGTGTGCTCCGAGTCACGCCTGCAAAGATGTTTGTTCGGTATGCGGCGGCTGCAAAACCGACTGCGCGGAGAAGGAATGCGAACAAAAGTGCACCTGCATACAGGAAGAACCTTTGCCCGAAAAGCATTTGATAACAGACGCTCAGGGCAACTTCGGCGGCACGCTTGACGAAACGCTGTATGGCAAAGGCGCTCCCGAAAACGGAGAGTTTGACGTAAGAAATTCGGAATATTGGAGAGTAAACGACTACTACAACATGACTTCTACTTCCGAAAGAACGGTAGTACCGCATTTTCAGCCTTACCAGCAGACTATGAAGGACAGCAGCGGACTTGCGTGCGCGCTTATGATAATGAATCACGACGGTTTGGACGTACAAAATACCTATACCGAAAAGGCTCTTGTAGAAAAGTACGAACAACTTAACGAAACAACCGTATACGGCAAAGGAACGACGTCCGACGGACTCAAAAAACTTTTCAAAGATTACGGATACGTAGCGCGCAACGCCGCATTTACGGAAAAGGGCGAAAGCCAAGCCGAATATATACTCAATTTCAACAATTGGCTCAAAGATAATCTCGACAACGGATTCTTTGTTCTTGTAAGGTGGGAAGACGGAGTAGATAACGGTTGGAGAATAATTATAGGCATAGATACAATGGGTGTGGCGACCGGCGATATTACCGACGACGGCGTTTGGCCGCGTTCGGCAGTGCTAATCATGGCAAACCCCAATGACTGCGCAGACCATTACCAAGACGGTTACACCACACAGGCGTCGGGAAGATTCTACCGTTGGTGGTTCGATGTGCGTCACGACGGCAGCAGAGTGGATAATTTCGATTACCTTCTCGTTGCTCCCAAGGAAAACGCAATACGTTACAACCGCGTAGAGGAAACGCGCAAACCCGTTCAAGTTCGTCCGGAAAATCACTTGATACGCAACGCCGACGGCAGTTACGGCGGAACGAGCGACGAAAGCATATGGGGCAGCGGAACGCCGCTTAACGGTTGGATTGACCAACCTACAAGCAGATATCATATGTTTGTGGACTACTACAATATGCAAAGCAACGATACGCGTCTTGTTTTGACGGGTTACCGCGCATTCGAGCAGACGATGGCGTCTTCGTGCGGAATATGCTCCACGTTCTCGGTACTTGCCTATTACGGCAAGGATATATCCAAGTGGAACGAAGTTTATCTTGTTAACGAATACGAACGCATAAACAACAAGGTAATATTCAACTCCGGCGTAGGCGGTTCGGGACTCAAAAAACTTGTAACAACAGGTTTGGGCTTCCCCTCTTCCGATTACAAATCGTACGCATCCGCAAATTACAAGGACGACAACTCTATGATATTCCCAACCTATGAAAAATTTACAACGTGGGTAAAGGGAAATCTTTCAAAGGGTACGCCTATGCCTATTTCGTGGAGACCGCACGGCGGACACTGGGAAGTAATATTCGGTTACGACGATATGGGTACAGACTTCCCCTATGACGACGTAATTTTCCTCGCCGACTCGGGCGACAGTTGGGACCATTACCAAGACGGTTACAACACCATACCTGCAACCATGTTCTACAATCAATGGTACAACGGCAGTTTCACATATAACCAACAATACAATGTATTTGACAATGCGGCAAACGTCGACGCCAAGTAAAAGTATTTAAGGTTTACAATTTGCAAAAGGTAACACCGCAGTAGGCTGCGGTGTTATTTTCTAATAAAAAGCAAACCTGCAAACAGCAAATGCCGCTATTTGCAAACCAAAGTAAAGGTTGTGTAAAAAGCGTGTAAATTATCGGCTTTGCGTATTGACAACGTGATGTTTTGTTTGGTAATAATTAGTTGTAGAAGTGTATATAAAGGCAGTTTTGCAAAAACCGATGAGTACATTCGTAAGTGTTTAACTTGGAGGTACACTCCAAATAGGGTTATTATTTACGTTAACTCGGCATTTGCAAAAAGACCTTTTGCTAAACATCTATTGTGTAAAAACGTAACAAATACGACATCGCGGACGGCAAAAAGCGCGCGGTGTAAATAAAACGATGAGGTATTTATGAAAAAGAAAATTTTGTCGGTATTGCTTATTTTTATGTTAGTGGCGGCATTGGGGCTGGGTTTGTGCGCCTGTGTCGAACATAAGCACACATACGAAGATAAGTACAGTTTCGACAGTACGGGACACTATCACAAAGCCAACTGCGGACACGACGCAATCGACTCCAAAAAGCCGCACGAGTACAATGACCCCGTGTACAACAGTCAAACGGGCATGGTGGATTACTCCTGCAAGGTGTGCGACTGCGTCAAAAGCGAATATTGCGAACACAAAACGCTTTCTCACGTGGAATTCAGCGACAGCACCTGCTCTAAGGAAGGCACGTTAGAACACTACGCTTGCACAAAATGCGGAAAGATGTTTTCCGATGCGGAAGGCAAAAACGAACTTACAAGCGTAACGGTGCAAAAGAAGCCGCATACCTTCCCCGAAGATTGGAAGCAAACAAAAGCGCCGTCTTTGGACGAGGAAGGCGAGGAAGAAGGTATTTGCGAAAAGTGCAAACATAAGGAAACTCGTTCCGTCGACAAACTTACGGTAAAGAGTATTATGCTTACCAAGTCGCCCGACAAGACGGAGTATTATACCAACGAGCAATTTGACCCCGCAGGAATGGAACTTTCGGTTACTCTGAGCAACGGCGAAGTAAAGAAACTCAGCGGAAGCCAGCCGTACACTTATGACAAAACGGCGCTTCAAAAGACAGATACTTTTGTAACTGTATCGTACTACGGAGCAACCGTCAAGGTGGATGTTACGGTAAGCGCGTCTGTCAAGATGAGCGTATCGCAAGCGCGCGCGGCTGCCGACGCGACGGAAATTTTGTTGGAAGGTTACTATGTAGGTATTGCGGAATCGGGGCCGACTACAAACAGAGAAATTCTTCTCAAAGATTTGACAAGCGACGATATCATTTCCGTGCGCAACGTAACTTACGGTACTTTCCCCGATTACGGCTACGAGTACGGCGACAGAGTTATTATCAAGGGAACAATCGCTCTTGACAAAACAAGCAAAACGGCAACTCCCGACAAAAAGTTTTTGGAATTTTCGGCAGAAAACGGCGAACAGTCCGCAACGGTAATATCCAAAGGCAACAGTATCAAATATTCCAAAGCCGACGCGGTGACGGTAGGTTCTTGGAGCGAAATGCAGGCGTTGTTCCAACTTGGCAAGATAAAGGGATACACGTACGTTACTCTTTCGGGAAACATCTTTATAAATAGGTATACGGGCGGAAGCGACGGTGTAGACGTATACAGACTTCACCTCAACAAGGACGCAACCGCACTTGCAGGTATCAAACCCGACGAAACCCGTTCGGTAAGTTTGCGCGCCAACGTAATGGAACAAAATTTGGGCGCAGATTGGAAACAGAATCTTTTCGACGAAGAACCTTCGGGCTATCCGGGAAGCGCGTTTTCGGGAAGCATTACTGCGGTATTTACCGGCGGAAACGGTTTATACTATCAACTTACCGTATTGGAAAGCAGTTTTATCAGCGACGTATCCGTGGATAACGCGTCCGTAATAACCGAGGTTGCCTATGCCTTTTACAGACAAGGCACGCAAATTCAATATGACCAAATGAACAGCCGACGCAATCTCAATCCTTCGCCGGAAGACGCGGCTTCGGGCAGAACAATATATCTCGATTGCAGCAGTTACGTAAACGCCTGCTACTACGAAGCATTCGGAGTAAACGTGCTTCCCTATCCAATCACAACCAAAGCCCCGCAAACCGGTAACTTTATCAACTACGCAAAGGATAACCAAAGCAATGCAGACGTCGTAGGCTATTGGGTAAATGCAAATTATACCACAGCAAAAGCCAAAGCAGACCTATTAAGCGAAGTAAAAGGTATGCTTCAAGTGGGAGACGTTCTCAACTACCGTCACGGCGTAAGCAGCGGCAGCAGCGGGCACGTGTACATTTACGTAGGCAACGACACTTTCCTTCACTGTACGGGTTCTTCCTATCAATACGAAGATACTCCCGACTTTTCGTACGACAAGGGTACTTCAATCGAAAAGAACGAAGGCGCTATACAGCAGATAAATTCTTCTGTGCTGTTTGAAGAATCGTCCAACAGAAGATATTTGTTCTGTACGGACGGTTCGGATAAGGTTTGGTCGTTCTGTTTGCTGAGACCGCTTGCAAGAGGGCTTACTCCCACGCAGCAATCCTACAAACGCATGAGCGTCAAGGGCGTAAGCGTGGAAAAAACTTCTTCCGTCGGTATGTACGGAGCGGTTGCTCTCGGCAAAACTTTCGATTACGAAATAAAGGTAAATAACGGCAACTCCAAGGCAATGCAGGGATTGACCCTTACCGACAAGTTGCCTTCCTGCTTGGAATACGTAACTTACCCCGAAGGCACAACCGTTACGGGTAGCAGTCTTAGTTACACATTCGACGTGGCGGCAAAAAGAGAGATTACAATAAAGATAACCGTAAGATTAAAATCTTCCGCCACTGCAACGACGTTTGTTGCGGACGAAACCAAACTCAACGGTATTGCAGTCAACGCGGTAAAGAACACATCTTCCAAGTTTACCGACGCTCAGTTGCAAAAAGTTGCCGATTTGGCAAAACAGTACGCTACGGAAAAGAAGACGTTTACCAATCCGATACTTATGGCGAAGACGCTGTACAAGGACGCGTTGAACGTAACGCTGTTCGATTACACGACGGTAAGCACTGTTTTGGCGGATGTAATAGATACTACAAACAAAACCTGCAAAACCAATACCGCTGTTTCCAAAATGCTTGTGCCCGATTTGTATGGCGGTATGGACATAAGAAGCGGTTATACCAAAGATAACGCAAGGGCGCGTATAGTGGTTGAGGATAACCTTGCCGTAGGCGACATAATAATTGCCGAATACGACGGTTTGAGCAGCGTGTTTGTTTATGTGGGAGACGCAATGCTTATTCGCGTAGACAGCGAAACCGACTATGTATACAAAAACGGCATAGCCGACGACCCCTATCAAAACACTCTTGTGACGTTGATATCTTACGACAGATACGCCGTTTTGCGTCCCTCTATGATGAGATAGCACTGTCGTTGCCCGACGCAAATAATCGGTTGCTACGGAAAGATGATTTGCAAAAATAACAAAAGATAATTTACGCAAAACAAATAGCGGGAAGGCAGGCAAGCCTTCCCGTTTTGACTGTATATTTAAACATTTGAGTATAGTCAAAACCTTAGATAATATAGTTAAGATTAACACGACTTGATTCAAAAAAACAGTGCAGTGTAATGTAGCAGAGCAATCGTATATACAAATAAGATGACCCCCCAAGCGGGAATAGCGACTGTCCGATTAAGTAGTTCTGTTGTTGTCGCAGAAACAAACGATACAGCCCTTTCTTCCCCGTGTCATCATTATGTAGTAATAGTTTGTCACGTACTTTGATACGTAAACCTCGAATTCCTGCTTAAACTGGCTGTCGCTAAGACTGTCTACGTAATCGAGAATATTTTTTGCGTATACTTTGGCTTCGGGATTTTTGAGTTTTTGAGGAAAGCACATTTTTTCGGCAACGCTTATTATTGTTTGGTAAAGCGCGGAATTGCGCAAATTTACTTTCAGTCCGCTGTCTGTCAATGTTACGTCGTCTCCCGCAAGTACAGCCACGTAGTCGACATCGAGCCCTTGCATCCACCAAGTTCCCAGCCAAATTTTGCTGCCGTTTTGCAGATAATTGCGGTTGTGCACGTACTTCATCCAATCGCATTCGCCTTTTTCCTTCCACTTTATGTAAAACAATGACGGCTGTGCGGATTTGGAAGTGTATTTACTTCTGTCGTTGCACAAAAGTCCCACAACGGCGACCGAGGACTTGGGATTATCTACGATAAGTTGTTTTACTTCGCTCTCAAACTGCGAGATGTCGCTGCATGGCTTAAACAAAAACTTGTCGTCGTCGGTTATGCTTTTGGCTTCCAGAAAGTTTCGTATGTTTGTTTCGGCAATGTCGGAACCGTTGTACCGCATACGCTGCTCTAATCTGATATTTACAAAGTCTTTGCGGTATTCTGCCTGTTTCAATTCTTCTATACAGTTTGTTGCCCGTATGGTTTGGTTTTCGTCGTAACAAACCACAAGCGTTACCCCGACAGATATTATTTTGTCTATTTCTCCTTGCTCGTTGTGTTGCGCTTCGTCCATAAGAACAATGTATTTGGACGCCGTATGTTTGTTTATTATTTTGTCTAACGAGTGCGAAAATTCAAATATTCCGCTTGCGTCGGCAAACAAACTGCGGTAGTAATCGGTGTTGTACGCGCCTGTTATCAATATGGGACGCATTTTGTTGCCTTCGGCAGAAAACTTCAAATACAGTTGCAGCAAAATAGCGGTTTTGCCGGAGCCCGCCGCTCCCGTAATACGTATTATGCGCTTGTTCTTTTGGATACTGTCCAATATTTCGTCGTATGCAACTTGCTGAGATTCGGTCAAATCGAATGCCGGTTCGCTCGCAACAATGTTTTTTACGGCATCTATTACGCTTTTTGACGGTTGAAACTCGGCGTTTTTAAGTTCAAACAAAATTTCCGTCTTAGTAAATTCGTTGCAGTTTATTAGTGTTTTGCAGATGTTTTGCAAAAGACTGTCTATGTTGTTGTATACCTGTACGTTTTGCGAAAGGTTATCATTATTGGTGCTTATTATCTTTTCCACGCCTTGCTGCGAACACTTTACGTAAACGTACGGAGTAATACGGTATTGTGCTCCGCAGTCGGTATAACCGCCCAAAGAAACGGCTTGTCTGCTTGCTTGTATTTGAGGATGCAGCGAATTTTCGCGGCGTCTGTTATCGGAAAGCGCAAGCGAATTTATGTAATCGTCGCTCCATCTTTTTGCTTCTATTACAAATGCGTGTTTTTGTCCCGAGGCGTCTACTCCCGCTACAAGCAAATCTATACTCATTCCGTTTGTGGGACAACGGTATTCCATTGCTATTATTGCATTGTCGGGCAGACTTTTGAACTTTGCCGATGATTGCAGGTCGCAAATCAAATTTTTCCAAGACGCGATCGGCGGATTTTGTCCGCCTGTATGCTTTCGCAATATTTTGATAATATCGTCGGCTTTTTTGTTTGCAAAGTCGCGTTTTGTTTCTATATAACATTTCATAATTTTGTTTCCCGATTGAAATTTGCCGCACTGTTGTTTGCCTTGCAAAGACAAGACTCTACGTCGCGTGGCGGCAAGATAAAGCAGTAACTTTTGTTTTGGGTAAAGAAAAAACTCAATGACTGTACAGGGAACTCTCGCACCAATTGCCGGAGAGATTATACAACATTGAGCCTGATTTTATTATACGCAAATCAAATGCGTTTGTCAAGACCTAACGCCGATTTACAATAGGTTTATTAAAACAATTCTATTTTTATTTAACAAGGTAAACCTATGTAGCAACAACTGCAGCAATACATACGGTGTCTGTTTGCTGCGACAAAGCAGTATACGCGGCAATGTTTAGGGCGCCGCTCAATCGACAAATGAAGTAGAATAAAATATGGGTTGCCGTATCGGAAATATTAATAATTGTACCACCGCATTTAAATATGTTTAATTGCTGCTAAATACTTATTACACAGTGCAGCACGTAGGGGGGGTATATTTTGATTTACCGTATTTGAGCGTATTAATAATAAAATACGCAATTGAGTTTAAGCACATTTAACAACGCTTAACTACACCTAACGACTATTATACAACACATCACGCTAATAGTAGGTATATTGCGACAAATGTTGCTCGTGTGTGTTATATAATAATATACACACAACTACTAACTGCATTTAACTACGGTTAATTACACTCAACCGCTCGTTATTACATCGTATCACGCAACAAACTAAGTGCTTTTGCAAAATTTTATTCGTGTACGATATAATAGCATACCGACGTCTATACACCACTAACTGCTATTAACTGCTCGCTATTACATTATATCACGTTGATTATTGTATATGGCGGATAGCAGTGTTTGTGTACGATATAATAGCATACGTAACAATAAGTAAAGACGCTTAACGACATTTAACTACTGCTAACGACTATTATGCAACACATCACGCAACCGATTGTGCGTTTTGGATTCGCTTCATTCGTGTGGGTTATATAATAAAATACATAATCAAGTTTAAGTGCGTTTTACTATACTTAACTGCTACTAACTACTATTATTCAACGTATCACGTTGATAGTAGGTATATTGCAACAAACGTCGCCGTTGTGTGTTATATCATAGTTTATTTTCGATAGTTCGGAATCGAAAATACAGGATTGGGCAATTCATATAATATAACGGCAAGATGAAGAATATTTGAAAAAGAGTCTGTTGTTTTTAAGTGTGTTACAAAGACGGCGATTGCAACTTTGGGGAGCGCGGCGGTAAAATCGGCGTCTTGCGCAAAACAAATAAACTAACAATACAAAAAACTGTTGCATATTTGAAAAAATTTTAGTATAATATCAACGCAACAATGCAATTTCGAGGTGTAGCGCAGTTTGGTAGCGCGCATGGTTCGGGACCATGAGGCCATGGGTTCAAGTCCCGTCACCTCGACCAAAAAGCAAAAAGGGCGAAAATGCGCCCTTTTTGCGTGACTTGCGCTCGGACTTTACGTCAATGTAAACAGCGCACTAAAAGTGTCCGGTCTGCAATCCTTTTCTGCTCTTTGGACGGCAGTATTTCGTCATATAAACACAAACAGAACTCGGTTTAATCCGTCAATACGGGTATCGGGTTCTTTTTATTTGACTGCAATCAAACGGCAATCGGTTTGTACCCCTGTTTTGTTCGTTAGGCAAACAAAAAACATTGCGCGTAAAGCAAACACAACAAGTTCAATTTTGCTTTTGACGGAAAAAGCAGATTTTTAGCAGATAATGCGTCGGCAAAAGGCGCAATATTTGAAAAAACTATTGTAAAAAAGGGGTTGGTGTGATAAAATCTATATATAATTTATTACAAAAGGAGAATAAAAAATGAGCGTTTTGCTTTGCGATTCCAACTGCGAATTGTGGTATGACAGACTCAAAGAGTTGGGCGTCGATTTTATCAGTATGCCGTATACTCTCGAAGATAAAGAATATTTTTACGACTTGGGCGAAAATACCGATTTCAAGTATTTTTACAACAGCGTGCGTGCAGGTAAAATACCCATTACGTCTGCGCTTAATCCCGAAAATTACAAAGAGATTATCGGCAAGTATTTTGAAAAAGGCGAGGATGTGCTGTATATAAGTTTTTCGCACAAAATGAGCGGAACTTTCAACTATCTCAACATTGCGCTAAACGAACTGAAAGAAACATATCCCGAAAGAAAATGCACCGTTTTTAACACCAACAGCATTTCTTTGGGCGCGGGTATACAGGTAGAACAAGCGGCGTTGCTCAAACAAAATGGTGCAAGCGACGAGGAAATATTGGCATTTTTGAAAGAGTTTACTCACAAAGTAGAACTGTATTTTGTCGTTGACGACCTTATGCACTTAAAACGCGGCGGAAGATTGTCTGCGGCAGCGGCAGTTATGGGAACGCTGCTTTCGTTAAAACCCGTGTTGACCGTCAACGCAGAAGGCGGACTCAGCGTGTACAAAAAGATAGCCGGCAAAAAGAAGGCGCTTTCCTTCCTTGCCGAAAGAGTTTCGGAAGAACTTGCCGACGAAAACATTTCTGTATACATTGTCGACGCCGATTGCCCGACGGAAGGCGACGCCGTAAGAGATATGATATTGAAAAACCGTCCGCAAGCCAAGATTGTAAGGCAAACCATCGGACCGGTAATAGGAACGCACTGCGGACCGGGTACGGTAGGCGTAATTTTTGCCGCCGAAAAACGCGCAATTGCGCTTGCCGATACGACAGAGGAAGAATAAATGAGTACGATAACTGTAAAAGAAATAAGCAGCAAAAAAGACAAAAACAAATTTTTTAAGTTTTACGTCGATTTGTACAAGGGAAACAAATATGCCGCTCCCAACTTGTTTGTGGACGAAAAGGCAGAGTTTGACCCGCAAATAAACGACGCGTTCCGCTTTTGCGAATGTAAGATGTTTCTTGCGTACAGGGACAAAAAAATCGTCGGCAGAGTTGCGGGCATTTGGCACAAGGGCGCAAACGAAAAAAGCGGCTTGAAGCAACTGCGGTTTACGCGCTTTGACGTCATAGACGACTTTGAAGTAACCAAAGCGTTATTTGACAAACTTAACGATTGGGCAAAGCAATTGGGTATGACGGAAATTATCGGACCGATGAGTTTTTCCGACCTAAACGAAGAAGGAATGCTTATAGACGGGTTCGACCAAGACAGCACCTACATTGAAATCTACAATCACGAGTATTACGTCAAACATATGGAAATGCTGGGCGCATACAAAGTTGTGGATTGGAATTGCTACCGCATTACGGTTCCCGACGAAAACGACGAAAACGTGCAGCGGCTCAAACGAATGAGCGAAGTAATAAGCAAACGTCAAGGATATCAAATTTTGGACGTGGAACACACTCCCAAAAAGCAACTGGAAGATTACGTTATGCAAGCGCTTACCGTGTTGGACGAGGCGTTTCGCAATCTGTACGGGTTCAGTCCGCTTTCGGAAAAGCAAAAGCAGCGCGAAATGGAAACTATTTTTTCCGTGTTGAAACCGGAATACGCAACGGTTTTGCTGCATGACGGCAAGGTGGTTGCATACGGGTTTATGTGGCCGTCTATGAGCAATATGATGCGCAAAGCAAGAGGAAAACTGTTCCCGCGCGGAATAATCCCCTACATCAAGGCAATGCACAAGCCTTACGTTGCGGAGTTGGGTTCTATCGGCGTTACCGACGAACATTTGAAGCGCGGCGCAACGGCAATAATAATGAGCCACTGTCTCGAAGGTTTGTACAAAAACGGCACCAAGTATTTGGAAACCGGTCCGGAGTTGGAAACCAACGACAATGTGCAGAATCTGTGGAAAAATTACGAAAAAGTGCTTAACAAACGACACCGTTGCTGGGGACTGCAAGTAAAATAATTGTAACTGCGGGCAGATTTTCGGTCAATCGCGCGGCACTGCAACGCGGGAGGGGTAAAAATGAATGACAATTCCGAAAAATGCCTGCGACTGCGCAACCGAACGACGTGGGAAGAAGAAACATTCTGCAAGGTTTATACAAAAAATTCCGCGGATATTTGCGTTGCGTATTTTTGAATTATAAATCGGTCGGTCTGCTTGCAATGACGGTGTTTGCTGCGCTGTTTATGTTGTTTTGGGAAACCGACGACGAGTCTTTTGTATGGTATATGGCAGGAATCTGCGGATTCATATTGTTGATATGGCTGGGAATAATTATACTACGACTTTGGTTCTGGAAGTACGCAAAATACGTTGTGGTGACAAACGAAGGCATTTGGTTAATGTGGCACAGTTTGTTTTGACGCAAAAAGGACTTTGAGGGAAAGCGGCATTTTGCAAGCGCTATTTGGAATATTTACGAGTGGGACGGAATCAACATTACCGGCGATGACAGAGCAAGACCGCAGAGTTCCGTAAAAACGGCAAAATTTTTTGATAATTTCAATTACGCCGCCGTTAAGTCGACACGTCTTTCCTCGCTGTTTATAACCCGTTTTGACGGAGTAGAGGAAATATACTTTTTGGACGAAGCCGATGCAAACGAAATTTTGACGTATGCCAAGGAACGGCACAGACGTAAAAAACACAAAAAGAAAGATATGGAAATCATCGAGCAGGAATACGACAAACTGTCCGACGACGAATATACCGATAGTGACGGTACTTAAATGGATAGACGGCTTTTCCGGTGGTCGAATCGGAAAAGCCGTTTTTGAATAAGTCGCCAAACAAATTTGTTAGCGGCAATACGTTTGCGCTAATCAACAAAGTCTGTATACGGAATATTGAAATTGTACAAAAATTTGATTTTGGGCAATTTTGATTAGCGCGGCAAGCATTTTGTAAAGAGCGGCAAAATAGAAATTTGCATTTATTGTGTTTTTTGCAGACGGTTCTACCAAACGTATCGAAAATTGCCAAGAAGACGTAAAACGTATAACAACATTCACAAAATTGTTTTGCGCATATGCGAAGATAAATGAAAAAGTAAGTATTTACTGTTCTTTTCGCGTGTGATAAAATAGTTTCAAGATTGAGCGAGCGGCGGTTTGTACGTTTGAATGTAAAAGTCAAACCATTGCGCACTAAATAAAACAAAAATACAAGGCGGTAGAAAATGTCGTTTGTACAACTTAAAACTCCGTGGACGGATAGCGTCGGAGACAAACCCTTGCAAGAATATCCCAGACCGCAATTTGTAAGGGATAGTTACATTAACCTAAACGGTTGGTGGCAGTACGCCGTAAACGATGACAAAAGCGTCCGCAGCAAACCGACGGCAGAATAACGATGTCGTTTTTATTGAAACTAATTTGTAAAATTATTGTAAATCGGGATACAAACAGAAAAATAGGTGTTATAATCAAAAAAATAGAATAAACGGTAATGAGGTTGTGCAAGTTTTTGCGCATTAAAAGGGAACGCGGTGAAAATCCGTGGTCAGCTCACTCTACTGTATGCGGCTAATCGTATTTCAAAACGTCACTGAACTTGTGTTTGGGAAGGCGGAAAGAACGGTGCTTGAAGCCGTGAAGCCAGGAGACCTGCCTACATTGCCCCAAAGTATAAACTTTTCGGTGAGGCGAGGTTTGTGCGAGAAAAACCCAATCGGAGACGAAAGGTTTTTGTCGTGCTTGGAAAATCAAGGCAATCGCCGAAAAAGCGATTGCCTTTTTTGTTTGTCTTTCGTAAGGTCGGGATATAACTTGCAAGCGAACAAAAGGCAAAAACGGTAATACCTTGACGTTTGACTGAAATTCAACCGTAAAGAACAATTGCGGACAACTGATTGCGTAAAATCGCAAAACCGCGTTGAGAGCAACCGCGTGTCCTTGCAAAAGCGCATAAAACTCGTCACGCTTATTTCAAAAGGTAAAAAAAATCAAAGAATTATTTCAACGGCAATATCCGCTTAGAACAGCGGTAAATATACAAATATTATAGGAGAAGTATTATGAACAAAAAATTTACAGTGAGTCTAATTGCGCTGATAAGTATTTTTGCAATTTGCGTGTGCGCATTCTGTGCTTGCAATCCCGAGGAAACGACGGAGAATTTTACCGTTACGTTCAATTTGAACGGGGGCAAAATGGAAGGTATCAATCCGAGCGGCAAACTAAAAGTCAAAGAAGGCACTTCTTTGAACCTTGCCGATTACCTTCCCGCAAAGACGGAATACGAGTTTACGGGCTGGAAATTAGGCGATACGCTCTACAAAATCGACGACAAAATAACCGTTACTGCCGATATTACGCTTACTGCGCAATGGAAATCGGCAGAATTGCCGATGTACACCGTCACCTTTGACGTAAACGGCGGTACTATGGCAAAAACGCAAATAGAAGTAAAACAAAATACAGTGATAAATTTTGCCGATTACGTACCGACTATGGAAAGCAGCAACTTTGTCGGTTGGAAAATCGGCGGTAAGGTATATGATTCTGCCGAATCTTATACGGTTACAGGTGAAGTTACGTTTGTGGCACAATGGAAACTCAAACCAACCGATGCCGCAAAGTTTGTTTTTGAACAAACTTCCGACGGACGCGGGTACATTTTGAAGGGGTTGGCGGAAGGATTGAATGAGGAAAATCTCGTAATCCCCAACGAATATGAAAACAAACCCGTGGTAGAAATAGCCCAAAACGTGTTTTACGGGTCGTCGGGCGACAGCGTCAAAAAAGTTAAGAACGTCAATCTTACAAACTGTACCGAACTTATAACAATCGGTAGCGGCAATTTCAGTTTTTTAGACGAACTTTTGACGGTTGACATATCGGGCTGTTCCGCTCTCGAACACGTCGGCGACGGCTGTTTCCGTAATTGTAAGAATCTTGTTTCGGTAAGTCTTGCCGAGTGCGTTTCGTTAAGGACATTGGGCAGCAGTTGTTTTTCGGCGGTACCAAAACTTGACACAATAGAATTGACAGGGTTGGAACGCCTTGAAAGTATAGGGGCGCAAAGTTTTTCGGGTTATAACGGAAAGGACTCCGACCTAAATTACATTCCCGTCAAGGTGTTGGATTTTACCGATTGCGTTTCTCTAACATCAATCGGGCAGATGAGTTTTTGGTATCTAAGCGAAGTTCAAACGCTTGATTTTTCCAACACGCAACTTGCAACGGTGGATAGGCAGGTAATAATGGGCTGTTCAAAACTCAAAACGGTCGCTTTGCCCGCTACGCTCAATCCCGAAACGGTGGCAAATCAAACCCATAATATAAAGAATCTGTCGGAATTTGTTTACGATTGCGACAGTTTGGAACAAATTACCGTTAGTAAATCGAGCATATACCTTTGCGCGGAGAACGGTGTTTTGTACGATATAGACAAAACGGTTATTTTCAAGTATCCCACAAACAGTGCGTTTACGCAGTATACCGCGCCCGACACGGTAAAAAAGGTACGCGCGCACGCCTTTGAAAACGTCGAGAATCTTACTTCGATAGATTTGGGCGTTTGTGCGATAGAGGAGATGGAATTTTCTTCGTTTAGCGGGTGTGTCAACGCAACTCTTACGGTGCTGTTTGACAGTTACGGATTTTATCGGGACGGCAGCACGGTTACTCTCGGAAACAACTGGAACAAAGGTGTCAAACAAATGCAATACGGCGAAAGATATTTGTATTTCGATATTACGGTGGAAGGAATAACCGACGGGGCGGAAGTGTTTTCAAGCACTCTCGACGTTACCGCATCGGCAAAATACGGCGATGATAACTGCATTGTGACCGTTACGGTAAAAGAATCCGTAGTTGAAGGAAATAACGGACAGTATACGATAATGTTAACGGAAGGTGAAAACTCCGTTGTAATAAAGGCGGAATTCGACGGAAAGAAGGAAGAACGCACATATAGCGTAACATACGTAAACGCGACGCCGGAAATCGTCACATCACTCGACAAGGAAAACGTAAATACGGTATCTTCGTTTACGGTGCAACTCAAAGCGGGCGGTACGGCGCAAACAGTTGCGGCAGCGGACATCAAAATAGTTACAAATAACGGATTTTCCGCGCCTGATTACGGAGATTACGAACCGCCGCTCAACAAAATCCAAACCGACGAAAAAACCGTAACGGTAACATTGACTTTAAGCGATTGGGAAATGTGGGGTTACGACGTTTCGGGAGAATTTATGATGAAAATAACGGTTACGCTTTCGTCCGGCGAAAAAATAGACGCAGAGTACACAATGAAATATGAAGGCTAAAAGATATATTTCGTGTATATTGGCAATAGTTTTTTTGTTTACGTTTACCGCGTGCAGTAAATCGGAATTCGTGTTTTCAGTAAATATTACGGATAATTCCGTCGTAACGGAAAAAGAATTTCGATTCTGCGCGGCGGCAACCTGCGGCGGAGAAATTTGCAAAACGGAAGTTGCCTGCAACGGTGTATTACTTGAAGAAAACAACGGACAATATACTGCCCGTCTCAGTGACGGCAACAATGTAATAGAAGTAACGGCAATTTGCAAAAATGCAACGGAAACGCGCATATACAGTGTTATTTACCGCGCCGAATTTAGCATTACCACGGATATCGGGCAAACGGTAATAAAAAACGATTGCGCGGTTTTCGGCGCGGTTGCTACCTTTAACGACGAGAACTGTGCCGTTGCCGTTACGAACAACGGCGTTCCCGTCGTTGAGGAAAACGGCGTATATACCGTCCGACTTGCCTGCGGCGAAAACAAATTTGTTATTACCGCCCGTTACGGCGACCATATCGAACAAACGGAGCGGACAATATTTTACGAAGGATTTGCATTGAATACCGATATTAAGGACTTCGATACGGCAGACAGCAATTACTTTTTCCGTGCGGCGGCAACCTACGGAAAACAAGTGTGCAACCTTACCGTTACGCACAACGGCAAAACGCTGACGGGCGTCGGGGCGCGTTACGATACGGAGTTATCAAAGGGAGATAACGATATTGTCATAACCGCGGAGTGCGGAGAAATTACAAAAGAGTATGCTTACACAATCAGATATTTCGACGACCCGCCCGCACTCAAAACTTCGATAGAAAGCGGCAAAATATACAGAGGCAGCATTTTCAATTTCGACGTTACCGCAAACGACGGTCTGGGAACAAAACTTCCGCATGAAAACATTGCTTTTGCCGTGGATTGGGACGTCGATGACGGAAAGGAACAGTTCGTTTCCGTAAACGGAATATCTACCGTTTGGGACGACGATACGGCGACAAGTTACAGAATACATTTTGACAAGGGAGACTTTGCAAATCATCAAAACAAAGCGTTTGTTCTCAAAGTTACGGCAAGCGACGGTATGGGAAGAACTTCCTCGTATCGATACGCAATGACTTATGTGCCTGCGGCTTACGGCGAAGAAATAGGCAAGGTGGTATTTGCGATGGAAGGTTTTTCCGTTTCGTGCGGGTATTTTATCAAACCTGTTTGGGTATCTATTCGCGAGGGGATTCCGTTCTCCGTAACGCTTACGGATTTGCTTACTCAGTACGGCTACACCTACCGTTACACGGGAGAGATACAAAGCGGTTTTTATCTTTCGCAGGTAGGCGGACTTGACCTTACCGGAAACAGCATAGCCGAGGGAATTTGGCAACGCGTAAGCGGCACATACAGCCGCACTTTGCCTGTCGGAAGCGCTCTCGGAGAGTTTTGCTACGGCTCTGGGTCGGGTTGGATGTACAGCGTAAACGGCGTTTATAAAAATTACGGATTTTCCGATTACTATCCGCAGGACGGCGACGCGGTACGGGTTCAGTTTACCGTTATGCTCGGCGAAGACCTCGGAGGCGGAGGCGCATTGGGAGGAGGCGGAGGCAGTTATCTTGACGACAATCCCGATTACGCGCCGATAATGAAATTGCTTGCGGATTTTGCAAATAACGGCGCGGAAGACGAAACGGTTTATTTGCAAGTGACGGAAGCGATTACGGAATGGAATATTTCGCAAGCGGCGATGGACGAACAAATAGCCAAGTTTAAAAGCGCTTACGGAGAAAAAGTTTTATGAAAAAAACAACGGTTTTGCGGTTAGCATGTATATTGCTTTTCATCTCGGTGACGTGTGCGGCGGTGTTTTTATCACCCGTCAATGACGCATACGCACAACAAACGGGAGTTATTGCCGCAGACAGCGAGCAGATAATGCAAGTAGCCCGAGGCATAATAAATTGGAAAAAGTCGGAAATTGGCGCGGAAGATTATTTGATTGGCGACGCGTTGTTAAAGCAGGCGGGAAGCACTGCGGGAGATTGGTACCCGATAGGTTTAGGCAGATTGGGCATAGAGGATAACCAAGACGGTTACCTTGCGGTAATAAACGATATAGTACAAAAGCGGTACGAAACAACAGTCAAACTCGATAGGGCAAAAGCCACCGAGTGGCACAGAATATCTTTGGCGGTGCTTTCCTGCGGCGGAAACCCGCGCCGTATGGGAGATAGCGGCGATATAGATTTGATAGCCGACGGCACGTACAACCGTGCGGAAAACGGAGTGGGAATACTCGGCAGGCAAGGAATAAACGGCTTTATTTGGGGACTTATTACTTTGGACAGTATGTATTACAAAGTTCCGGAAGACGCGTATTATTCGCGCGACGACATTATTTTGCAAATACTCAAATTACAACTTGATGACGGCGGTTGGGCTCTTTCGGGAGAAGTTTCCGACCCCGATATTACCGCTATGGCAATTCAATCGCTTGCGCCCTACTACAACAGCGAAAAACAATACAACGGCAAAAAGGTGCGTACTGCTGTAAATCAAGCGTTAAAGTATCTTTCCGAAGTCCAATTATCGGGCGGTGATTTTAACAGTTGGGGTATGCCCAATTGCGAAAGTACAGTACAGGTCACGGTTGCTTTATGCTCGCTCGGTATAGATATTTTTTCCGACGAGCGGTTTATAAAAACCGACGAAAACGGAAAGCAAAATACGTTATACGACGGAATAATCAAGTACCGTACAAAAGACGGCGGGTTTGCACATTCGTTTGTAAACGATGCCGAAAACCCCTCTGCGGTTGCGGGTGAAGCCAACACTATGGCGGGAGAACAGACTTTGTACGGACTTTGCGCCGTTATCAGACAGCAAAAAGGTATGCGCAGACTTTACGATTTCCGCGCCGAACAATCGGCGGAAACAAAAGAGCAGATTGCCGACATCGAACAAAATATTGCAAAACTGACGTCTTTGAGTTCAACGCAGGAAGTCCGCGCCGTATACGACGAATATTTGGCTTTGGATGGTAGCGAACGCTCTTATGTCCGTAATTATACACAACTTTCCTCTTTGTTGGAGTTTTGCGGTATCGAGTTCGAGAAGGAAGAAATCGAATATAACAGCGGGGATGCGGGGATGACGACGCCCACAGAGTATTTTACGGCAGACGATATTTCGGCGGCGGAATCATTGCCTCAAACGCTTACGACGGCATACCGTGCGGATGTGCTGACTCTGTGGCGTAAATTGCAAAACAGCGTAGAATTCGAGCGTAAGCACGAAATGACCGTTTTGCTTGAAAAAGCCAAAAACGCAATAGATTTGCTTCAAAAAGAGATAGATTCGCTTAAAACCGATATAAGGGAGAAATTATATCCTTTTGAAAGTATCGGGCTTGACAAACGCGATATCGTTTATGATTTATATGGGCGCTATGTTGCCTTGTCGGAATATGACAGAGCGCAAATAGAACTTGCGGACGTAGAGGGTATATTGCGGTGCAAAACGCAAGTGGATAATCTCTATACGGCTCTTATAGCGGGTGTAATATGCGGCGTCGTTGCAATCGGTCTTACGGTGTTTGTAATACTGCATATACGTGCAAGAAAAAGGAAAAAGAAGGCGGAATCTATGCAGGAGAGCGAAGAATGAAGAAGGATTTGCTTGCGCTAGCGATAGTAGTGTTTTTGGTGGTAGTGTTGTGTTGCGGCACAAAAATCCAATCTGTCGACGACTATTATCTTACACACATAGACGATATCACCGAAGATTCCGAAACGGTGTTTATAAGCATAGAGTGCGCAACGATTTTAGACAACTGGGGAAATTTGGATTCGGCGCTGCGTTTTGAAAAATACGTACCGAGCAGCGGATATATTTTGGAAAAGACGGAATACGTTTTGCGCAAAGGCGATACGGTGTATGATATTCTTTCAAGGGTTGTGCGTCACAACAGAATTCAAATGGAGTATCAGGGCGCGGATTTAAACGCTTACGGCAGTGTGTATATCAGGGGAATAAATTATCTGTACGAGTTTTCCTGCGGGCCGCTTTCGGGTTGGATGTATACCGTAAACGGCGAATTTCCAAATTACGGATGCAGTAAGTACGCTTTGAAAGACGGCGACGTAATAAGATGGGTATACACTTGCGATTTGGGTCGCGACATAGGCTGTGAGTGGATAGATAACAACAAAAAATCGGCGCTCGGCAGCATATATTTTCAGGGTCAATTCTCATGAAGGGCAAAGCGTTTTCAAATTATCATCCGCTTATTCTGTTTGTTTACTTTACGGTTACCGTATTCGTCACGATGTTTACGGTAAATCCCGTATTGCTTGCCGTTTCGTTTGCGGGCAGTTTGACGTTTTGCTGGATGCTTACTGGCGGCAGAGAGTTACTCAAAAGTTTGGCGTACAGTTTGCCGTTGCTCATAATCATTGCGCTTACCAATCCGCTGTTTTCGCACAACGGCGAAACGGTTTTGTTTTTTCTCAACGATAATCCCGTCACGGCGGAAGCGATACTGTACGGCGTTGCGGTAGCCGTAATGATTATTTCCGTATTTTACTGGTTCAAGTGTTTTCATGAGGTAATGACAAGCGACAAGTTTGTATACCTGTTCGGCAGCGTTTTGCCGAAACTTGCGCTTTTGTTGTCCATGACGCTGGGGTTTATTCCCAAGATGAAACAAAGGTATAAGGAAATCGACCAATCTCAGAAGGCGCTTGGAATATACGTTTCGCGCAGTTACGTTGACAGGATACGAAGCAGAATACGCATACTCGGAATACTTCTTACTTGGAGTTTGGAAAACTCCGTAGAAACGGCGGATTCGATGAAGGCGCGCGGCTACGGACTCAAAGGCCGTACGAGTTATGCAATATACAGGTGGCACGGCAGAGATACCGTTGTGGCAAGCGTTTGCGCTGTTTTGTCGGCGGGAGTAATATATCTTATGTTTTCGGGTTACGGAGATTATAGATACTACCCGACGCTTGCGCCTATCGATATTTCGGCTTTGGCAATTGTGCTGTATGCAGGATTGTTTGTTTTGATGTTTTTGTCTACCGCTATCGAAATCAAGGAGAATGTAATATGGCGATACTTGCGCTCGAAAATCTGACGTTTGCGTATCCCGAAGCAAAGGAGAACGCGCTTTGCGATATAAATCTCACCGTAGAAAGGGGAGAGTTTGTTGTTTTGTGCGGCGAATCGGGTTGCGGCAAAAGCACGCTTTTGCGACTTTTGAAAAAGCAATTGCAGCCCAAGGGAGCGATATCGGGAAAGATAATGTACAACGGTATCGAAATAAGCAAATTGGACGACCGTACGGCAGCAACTTCAATCGGCTTTGTTATGCAAAATCCGGATAATCAATCGGTTACTGACAAAGTGTGGCACGAACTGTCTTTCGGCTTGGAAAGTTTGGGAGAGGAAAGCGACGAAATACGCAGACGCGTTGCGGAAATTTCGGGATTTTTCGGAATAAACGATTGGTATCGCAAAAGAATCTGCGAACTTTCGGGCGGGCAAAAACAACTGCTTAATTTGGCGTCGGTAATGGTTATGCAACCGGAAGTTTTGGTTTTGGACGAGCCGACAAGTCAACTCGACCCCATTGCCGCGTCGGATTTTATTGCGACTTTGCGCAAAATAAACGACGAACTCGGCATGACGATAGTGATTGTAGAACACCGTTTGGAAGAAGTATTCCCCATTGCTCACAAAGTTGCGGTTATGAATAAATCTCGTCTTTTAATGATAGATACTCCGCAAAACATCGGCAAAAGATTGCTCGAAGAAGCCCCCGACCACAAAATGCTGCTCGGGCTGCCTTCCGCAGTGAGGATTTTCCAAAAACTCAACGCCGACGGACAATGTCCGCTTTCCGTGCGCGAGGGGAGGACGTTTTTGCAAAATTACAAAAACACCTATCGCGGATACGACGTTCAAAAGGAAGATTATACGCGGCGAACAAAGGCATTGGAAATACATGAAGGATTCTTCCGCTACGAAAGGAACTCTCCCGACGTGCTGAACGGACTTAATTTGACCGTATACGAAAACGAGATTTTGTGCATACTCGGCGGCAACGGCGCCGGCAAAACAACAACTCTCAAAATTCTCGGCGGAACTCACAGACTGTACCGCGGCAAATTACGCATTTGGGGTAAAAAAATAAAAGAGTACGATGGCAATACGTTGTACAGGCACAATATATCCTGCTTACCGCAAAATCCGCAAATTCTTTTTGTAAAAAACACTTTGCGCGACGACTTGGCAGAAGTAACCAAACTTATGGGTTACGACAAGGAGATGGCAAACGCCAAGGTGCAATCGGTAGTAAAGGAACTGGACATAGAGCATTTGCTCGATTCGCACCCGTTTGATTTGAGCGGCGGAGAGCAGCAAAAAGCGGCTTTTGCCAAGTTGCTTTTGACAGAACCGAAAATTATTTTGTTGGACGAGCCTACTAAGGGAATAGACGCTTATTCCAAGAAGATACTTGCGGATATTCTGTACCGCCTCAAATCGCAGGGCAAAACAATAGTAATAGTTACGCACGACGTGGAGTTTGCTGCGGAACACGCCGACAGGTGCGGTATGTTTTTTGACGGACAAATTGTTTCGCTGTGCAATCCGGTGGACTTTTTTTCAACAAACAGTTACTACACAACGTCGGCAAGCCGTATTTCGCGCGGCAGGTACAAAAATGCCGTCACCGTCGATATGGTAGCGGAATTGTGTCAAAAAAACGGGAAGGCGGAGCAAAATGGATAAAAGACTTCTTACTATTTCCGAGATTATCGATGAATCCGTTCAAGCGCCGCAGCAAGACTCTTCAAGTAAAGCCCCAAAGAGTATATCTTGGCGCACTGTAACTACGTTTGTAATATATCTTATAGTTATTCCTGCGGTGATTTTTGTCGGTGTCAAACTTTTCGAGGACCGCAAATACAACATAATTTCCATTATTATTGCGTTTTTGGCGTGCGTGCCGTTTTTTATCGGATTCGAAAGGGGAAAGGCAGGCGCAAGAGAATTGGTGGTCATTGCCGTACTGACGGCAATGTCCGTTGTAGGCAGACTGTTTTTTGCGCCGATTCCGGGATTCAAACCGGTGACGGCAATAGTAATTATTACGGGTATCAACTGCGGTATGCAGGCAGGATTTATTACCGGCGCGCTTTCTGCGATTGTTTCCAACATATTTTTCGGACAGGGACCTTGGACTCCTTTCCAAATGTTTGTGTGGGGATTTATCGGTTTGCTTGCGGGACTTATAGGACTGCGCGGCAAAAAGCCTCATTGGTGGACGCTTGTTGTTATCGGAGTAGTAGGCGGAGTGCTGTTTTCAATGCTTATGGATATTTGGACGGTACTCAATATTGACGGTACTTGGAATTGGTCGCGTTATTTTGCCGCATTATCTTCGAGTTTGCCGTTTATGGCGGTGTATGCCGTTTCCAACGTGGTGTTTTTATTGCTGTTGACCAATCCGTTTTGGGAAAAACTCAACCGTATAAAAACAAAATACGGAATATTCGGTTAACGCCGCGCGCAAAGATTAAATGTTAAATTTGAGCGATATAAAGTCGCCGTGTAAAAATATTCGCAAAAATATAAAACGGAAAAGGCGATTGTAATACGCTCTCAAAAGTCAAATAAACCGTTGGGGCAATTTTTTACAATATATAAGATACTAAACGCATTTGGCCATTTTAAAATGCGTTATTTTTATCGGATATGCAGTTAAGTTAAAATAATTTTGTCGTAGCGGTTTTAAAGCATAAAACGTAGAATCTTAAACAAATCAATAGTATTCGGTATCATTGAAAACAGAGTTGCTTTTATACTGCAACCCCGCCTTATAACAACACGGCTTCAAAACATTTCTTATAAATGAAAAAGTAGATATTTACTGTTTTATACCGTTGTGTTACAATATAAAAAAACGGACGGTAACAAAAATGGCATTCACCCAACTTAAAACTCCGTGGACGGATAGCGTCGGAGACAAACCCTTGCAAGAATATCCCAGACCGCAATTTGTAAGGGATAGTTACATTAACCTAAACGGTTGGTGGCAGTACGCCATAACCGAGGACAAAAGTTTTCCGCAGATAGCCGACGGCAAAATACTTGTGCCGTTTTCTCCGGAAACATCTTTGTCCGGAGTAGGAAGAATACTCAAACCCAGCGAATACTTGCATTACAAGGTTGAGTTCGATTTGGACAAAAAGTTTAACAAAGGAGTAGTTCTGCTGCATTTCGGCGCGGTGGATAGTCTTTGCGAAGCGTACGTAAACGGGCATTATGCAGGCGGACACTCGGGCGGCTACAATGCGTTTACTTTGGACGTCACCGAGTATGTTTGCGAAGGAACAAACGAACTGCGCCTGACGGTGCAGGATTTTACCGATTCCAAATATCACACATATGGCAAGCAAAGTTTAAAACGCGGCGGAATATGGTACACGCCGCAAAGCGGCATTTGGCAAACGGTTTGGCTGGAAAGTGTAGCGCCGCAGTACATCCGTTCGGCAAAGATAACGCCGCTGTTCGATGACAACGCCGTGCAAATAGAGTTTGACAAACAGGGCGTAGACAACGTCACGGTAAGGGTTATGGATGACGGCAGGGAAATAGCCAAAGCCGACAGCGCAGAAAACTCGATAACCGTCAAACTGCCCGAGGGAATAATCCCGTGGACTCCGGAAAACCCCAAACTGTACGGTTTGCAGTTTATTTCGCGCAGAGATAAGGTAACGAGTTATTTCGGTATGCGAAAGTTTTCCGTCGAGCGCGGCAGCGACGGATATCTGCGCACGTATCTCAACAACAAACCGTATTTTCACAACGGATTGTTGGACCAAGGGTATTTCAGCGACGGTTTGTACACCGCGCCTTGCGACGAGGCTTTGGCATACGATATCGTACAAATGAAAAATTTGGGATTCAATATGCTTCGCAAACACATCAAGGTAGAGCCTATGCGTTGGTATTGGCATTGCGACAGACTCGGTATGCTTGTGTGGCAGGATATGCCCAGCGGCGGCGCAAGACAAAACAAATGGGAAACGCTGTATTTGCCATATTTGGGTAATCGCAAAATAAAAGACGGCAAGTACCGATTTTTCGGGAGGGCAAACGCACAAAGCCGCTGTATGTATATGGAAGAACTTGACGAAATGATAGACCAACTGTACAGTTGCGTTTCCGTTGCCGTTTGGTGCGTGTTTAACGAAGGCTGGGGACAGTTTGACGCCGACAAGGTTGCTCAATGGACAAAGAACAAAGATTCGACGCGTTTGGTAGACCACGCCAGCGGCTGGCACGACCAAGGCGGAGGAGATTTCAACAGTTTGCACGTCTACTTCAAGAAAGTAAAACTGCCCAAAGATAAGAGCCGCGCGGTGGTATTAAGCGAGTTCGGCGGTTACAGTTACAGCGAGGACGGGCACAACTTTAATCCCGATAAGACCTTCGGATACAAAAAATTACCCGATAGACGGCAGTTTTCCGAAGCAGTAAAAAGTTTGTACGAGCGCGACGTAATACCGTATATAAGCAAAGGTTTGACTGCGGCGGTGTATACGCAGGTAAGCGACGTAGAGGACGAAATAAACGGACTTGTAACATACGACAGACAGGTTTTAAAAATCGACGGCGATATAATGCGCGGCATAAACCGAAAGGTAAAATTATGACACAAAAGGAAACGTATATGCTGTGCGCCTTGAAACAGGCGGAGAAAGCGGCTGCGCAAGACGAAGTCCCCATAGGAGCAGTAATAGTAAAAGACGGCAAGATAATAGCCCGCGCCTGCAACAACCGTAACAAAAGCCGCAATGCGGTATGTCATGCGGAAGTGCTTGCAATACAAAAGGCTTGCAAAAAAATCGGCGATTGGCGTTTGAACGACTGCGAAATGTACGTTACTTTGGAACCGTGTTTAATGTGTGCGGGCGCGTGCTACAACGCAAGACTCGGCAAAGTGTATTTCGGCGCGTACGACACCAACGGCGGAGGAGCCACAAGCGTTGTAAACGAAACGCGTAACAATACTCTCAACCACAATTTGCAGATGGAAGGGGGCATATTGCAAAGTCGATGCGCCGCGCTTCTTACCGATTACTTTGCAAATAAACGCAAAAAAACGACAGAGTAACGGTTGTCCACCCTAATACGGATTGTTTGGGGGAATACATTGCGATTCGGTAACAGATATTTGTTTTGTCTGATGTATCGGCAAATAATATATTAAATTTAAACAATTATTTAGGAGAAATATTATGCTTGACAATAACGGATTCGATTTGTGGGCAGACGGTTACGACAATGCGGTAGAACTTTCGGACGAAGAAAAGCGTATCCTTTTGCAGGGTACAAAGAGTATTGTCAACAATATTTCATACAGTAACGGCTAAACAAAACGTCGCAGTTCTCGATATAGGCTTCGGTACAGGCACTCTTACCGCAAAACTGTACGAAAGCGGTTGTGAAATTTGGGGACAGGATTTCTCGCAGAAAATGATTGATTCGGCAACTTCCAAAATGCCCAATGCCCGTTTGTTTCAGGGGGATTTTTCGCAGGGATTGGCAGAGCCTCTTTCGCGCAAATCCTACGATTTCGTAATTGCTACATACTCACTGCATCATTTGGACGCCGATAATCAAATAAAATCGATACAATCGTTGCTCGGTCTATTAAAACAAGACGGTAAACTTCTTATCGGAGATATTGCTTTCTTCGATATGCAAGATTTGGAGCAGTGCCGTAAAAGCGCAGGGGAAGAGTGGGATGACGAAGAAAACTATTTTGTATACAGCGAATTGAAAAAATACTTTCCAAATATGAAATTTGAGAAAGTTTCTCATTGCGCCGGCGTTTTATCTTTATTGCGCTGAATGACAAGTTTAAATGACGGAAACAAAAAATGCGAAGAATTTCAAAATTCTTCGCATTTTCGATTTCTATGTAAGTATTAGTTTGCCGAGCGGTTTTGCCGACCTATGCAGATGCGTAACGCAGATATATTGCGGGAAACCCGAATTTCAGTCAAACTGCGTTACGTTATTGCACAATTGACTGTATTTATGCAATCAGGAAACCTTGGGTATGTATTTGAGGTTTTCTATTTGACTTTGCGTATATTCGGCAATTTCGTAGCAATAGTAACCGCTTTGGAAGCGCACTGGGAAGTAGGAATTTATCGTATTGTCTCCGACGGCAATTTTTTCTTTCGGGTCGGATTCGATTATGTACAAAAATCCCGTTTGCGCCGGCATAGATACCGAAGTTATCGTAGCAACAGCGTATTTGTCATCGTCGTTTTGCGCGTCGATTTTCAATTGAACGTAGTAGTTTGTGTAAACCGCCGTAGCAAGCGACGCAGTCAAACCCGTTATCGGGTCAAACGCGTATATTGCTGGACCGACATAACCGTTGCCTGTGGGGTTGGCTTTGTCTATGCTTCTTGCGTAGACTGGTACTTGCAAAACGTCAACCGCGCTTGCGGAAATTGTTTTGGTGTAATTGTTTTCGGTATAATCTTTTGCGGGGTCGTCTTTGTATTTGAGTTTTACCGTTACGCTGTTTTCTTTGCCGTATTCGCAAGTGTATTGGATGTCGTTGATTTGCTGGGCGGCTTTGCCTACGTAAAAGTTCAGCGCCGTTTTGGAAGAAGATATCGGCGTTTGTTTGGAGTTGTTTTCAAACGTCACCGAAGTTTCCGTCGTTGACGTAAAGGAAATTGCGTCCGCAGTAAGCGACGCCTTCAAACTTTTCTTGTACGGTGTGCCTTCCAACTTATCGTAAAGAGTTTTTGCAACATTGTAAGCAGGCGAACCGGATTTAAATGTTTCCGTTGCCGTTTGGTTTGAGGTATAGGTTACCTTGCCTTCCGTTACCGTAAGTTTGGTAGTGTATGTTCCCGTAACTTCGGACGGTTGCAGTTGGTCGTACTCTTCGGGAAGCGTCAAAAAGTCTTTTGCAAAAGTTTTGCCGTCGTAATTGACGTTGTTGCTCGCCGCCGATACGTTTTGTACGGTAATATTGTATGTGGCTTCTTCGTCGTTCCAGCGTACCGCCGTTGTAAGGTAATTGGATTGTTGTTGACAAGATGCAAGCGACAGCATAAATGTCAGCGCTATCACAAGCAGCACTGCCGCGATTTTGAATTTGCGCATAGTGTGTTCTCCGTTAATTGTTGTTCAAATCCCTCAAAAATCGCGGGATTTAGGTAATCTTTTATACAGTATAACACACTTTTGGCAGTATTGCCAACAAAAACCGATTACTTTTAAAATTCGTCAAAAAATTTGCCGCAAGTCAAATTTGTCTTGCACATACGCTGTTTAAATGTTAAAATGTAAATAAGCCTGAGACGGCAGGCAGACATACGGAGAAAAATGATTACTATTTACAAAACAAACACAATGAAATGCGCCGAAATGTGCATAATGGATTGTCTAAAAAACGTCGATGCGCGCAATTTGGAAATACGCAACATAGTAGTGGTTCCCGACAGAGCGTCGCACGAAGCGGAAAAAAGTTTGCTTGGAGCATTGAACGGCAGTTTCAACAGCGAAGTTCTTACCTTTCGCAGACTTGCCGGCAGACTGCTCCCCGACAAATTCGAGTATCTGCCCAAACAAGCGGGCATTATTGTAATGACGCGTATTATTGCGCAAGTAAAGTCGCAATTTGTGTGTTACAAAAAGGGCGTCGACAGCAAAGGTTTTGTGGAAAATATGTACGATACGATAAGTTGTTTGAAGTATTGCCGTATTCCTCCCGAAAAACTTTTTGATGAGCAATTGCCGCAAAGCGTCAAGGGCAAACTGCACGACATAGGCATTATATACCAATCTTACCGCCAATTTACCGAGATGGGACGCGCGGATTCGTCGGATAAGTTGGATATGCTTTGCGAGTATTTGGATTTGTCCGACAAAACCACGGAAGGCAATAGCGTAAAAAACACGCGTTTTTATTTTTACGATTTCGATAACTTTTCCGCGCAGGAGTTTGCCGTAATAGAAAAGTTGATAGTTTATTCCAAGGGAGTTACGGTTGCGTGCTGTGTTTCGCATAACAAGCAAGAGAGGCATTTGTATCTCAACGACATCTACGACGGCATAATTTCGGTATGCAAAAGGTTGGGGGAGAAGCCGACCGAAATTGTCAAAACGTATCACCGCAATGCCGTTACGGAGCAGATAGGCAACAATCTGTACAGTTACGCGCAAAGCGGCAAACCTTTGGAATGCGGCGATTTTGTGGAATTGTACAAGGGTAACACGCGTTCCGACGAGGTATATGCGCTTGCCTGCAAAATCCAAAAGTTTGTGCGTTCGGGCGGCAGATATTCCGATATATATGTTGTTACAAGCGACGTTACGGCGTATGCAAATGCCGTCAAACTCATTTTCGACGAGTTTGAAATACCGTTTTTCGTAGATTTGCAGACAAAACTATCCGACCATGCGTACTGTCGGTTTATTATCGATTATCTTACCGTTATTCAAAGCGGTATGCGTTTGAACAGCGTGCTTTCTTTTGTCAAAAACCATATGTTCGAAGGCGGAGAGGGCGTGTACAAATTTGAAAATTTCTGTTTGAAGTACAATGTCAATTACAACTTTGACCAATTCCGTTTGGGGCACAACGACGAGTATTATTCTGTGGCGGATGCAGTTCGCGAAAAGTTCAAACAAATAACCGACGCCAACAGGATAAAACCTAAGGACACGGCAACAGAATACGTTGCGGCGATACGTAAACTCAAAGAGTTTTGCGATTTGGACCAAAAGGCGCAAAGGTTTGCCGACGCACAGTTTGAAAGCAAACTTTACGACGGCGTCAATTTTACCAATCAAGTGGCGGACAAAACGGAAAACGTACTTGTACAAATGGAAAAATTGCTGGGAAACGCCGAGTTGACATTGGAAGAATTTATTGCGGTATTTACCGCTGCGGCAGAGTCCGTCAACTTGTCTGTACTTCCCGCGTTGAGAGATTCGGTGGTCTTTGCCAATATGGCTAAGGCGCGCCGACACGATATAGGATTCTTGGCGCTGCTCGGTGCAAACCACGGATATATGCCGATAATAAAGGGCGATTGCAAGTTGCTTTCCGACGACAACATTTCATCTATGAATAACAGCGGAATTGCAATTGAGCCCAAGGTTTTTGTGGAAAACAAACGCGAAAGGTTCAGTTTGTATCAACTGCTGCAAGAACCCGTGCAAAAACTGTTTGTTTCCTGTACGCTTTCCGACGGCAAAAACAGTTTGCTTCCGTCGTCGTTCGTGACGCAACTTGCGGAGATGTTTACCAAAGACGGCGTGCCGCTATCGGAGGAAGGCACTGCCGACCGAGAGGTGTACACTGTCAAACAGGGACTTTACAAGACGGTGGAAGCGCATCGCAAGATTGCGGACAAACAGCCTGTAAATATGCCTTCTTACGAAATTTTGTACGGGTATTTCAAAGAACAGGTCGATAGATACTGTCAAGTGACAGACAAAACGCAACTGCGGATAAACGGCGGCGACAAACTGTTTTTGTGGGATATGCAAACCACCGTCAGCCGAATAACGGACTTTTTCAAATGTCCGTACAAGTTTTATTTGCATTACGGGCTTTCCGTCAAACCGCGCGAAGTTTCCGACCTCAAAAGCAGCAATTTGGGAGACATTCTTCACGCCGTTTTGGAAAACTACGTGCGCAAAGTGGATTTGTCCGAAAGCGACGCGCAGACAAAGACAATTGCGGAAAAGTGCTTTGACGACGTAATGCAGGACGATTTTTACAAAGGCATTTTATCCGACGCTTCCATGCGTAATACGCTCAAACAATTGAAGCGCGAAGCGGTCAAAATGTGTAAAGTAGTCAAAAAGCAGTTTTGTTCTTCGGATTTCGTCAATTACGCAACCGAGTTGTCTTTCGGCACGAAATACGATTTGGAGCCCGTGGAAGTGGATTTCGGCGGCGGCAAGTTTTTGCTTTTGGGAAAGATAGACCGCGTGGACGTTTGCGGTGACAAGTTTATCGTAATAGATTATAAAAGCGGCAGCGCGGCGTCGGAGTATTCGGAAAAATCGCTGTACTTGGGACACAAATTGCAACTTCTCGTGTACTTAAAGGCGGTAATAGACAATCTGCATTTAACCCCTGTCGGATTTTACTATTTCAATCTGCACAACAACTTTACAGACGCAAACACCGTAAAGGTGTACAGTTACAACGGGCGCACTCTCGACGACGTGTCGGTGGCGCAAAGCCTTGACAATAATTTGAAAAACGGTTTCAGCGAAAAGTTGGGACTTAAACTTGCCAAAAACGGCGAAATCAACAAAACCGGCGCAAAGGTAATAACCGCAAGTCAGTTGGACGCGCAAATAGACTATTCGCTAAGACTCATTGCCGACGCTGGCAGACATATGCGCGACGGTTATATTGCCGTTTCGCCTTACGAAGGCGTTTGTTCTTACTGCGAATATGCGTCGGCGTGCGATTTCGGCGACTTGTACACCAACGAACCGCGCTCTGCGGAAGTAAAGGTTAACGCCGAAACGATAGAGGAAATTGTAAATGGCTAATTACACCGACAAACAAAAAGAAGTAATAGAAACTCGCGGCAGCAATTTGCTGGTATCGGCGTCTGCCGGCTCGGGTAAAACCACCGTTATGATAGAAAGGCTTTTTCGCTTGATAAAAAACGGCGAAATAGATTTGTCAAATGTTGTAGTTGTTACATTTACCAATCTTGCCGCGGCGGAAATGAAAAAGAGACTTTCCGACAAACTGTCTGCGGAAAAAAACAATCCCGCCGTCGCCGAACAGTTGGAAAAGATAGACGGATGCAGTATTTCCACGTTGCACAGTTTTTGCTGCGATGTGTTGCGCAATTATTTTTATTTGGTAGATATAGACCCCAACTTTGCAATACTCGACGATACAACGGTCGGCAAGTTGCGCAGCGACAGTCTGGCGGAAGTTTTCAAAACGTATTACGATTCCGACGACGAAGTTTTTGAAATGCTGTACGGTATTTTTTCCAAAAAGCGTAACGAGGAAGCCTTCAAAGCCCAGTTGCTCAAACTGTACGAGTTTGCACGCTGTCAAGCGGATTTTTACGGATGGTACGGCAAAAGCCGAAACAATATGCTGTGTTTCGGACAGGACAATGTAATTTTGACGGCAATATTAAAAGATATACGCAAAAACTTTGACGCTTTCCGTCAAATGTGGCTGAACCTCGCGGACGGATTTGCCCAAGCGGGCGCGCAGGAATGCTGCACAGTGTGTCAAGGCAACGCCGACGGGTTTGCGATAGGCAACGCGGATTTGGAAAAGGCGCTGCTGTTTACGCAAGAAGCGCAAATAACGTCATTGCCTCGAAAAAACGCCAAAAGGGAAGCGGGATTGGACGCGGAAACAATGGAAAGTCTGCGCGAACGGTTCAAATCGGTCAAAGCCGATTGCGACGATTTTTTGAATGCGTACCGTCAATTGACAGACGGCAAAGATTATCAAACGCTGCTTGACGAAACGCGCGATACGGTAAAGTTTACCGACAAACTGACGGAAATATTATTCAAGTTCGAGGAAGTTTATACTGCCGCCAAGAAGGAAAAGGGCGGTGTGGATTTCGGCGACCTCGAACATCTGACTTTGCGTGTGTTCGGCGATGAGGAAGCGCGCGCACAACTGCGCGAAAAATACAAATTGGTGTTCGTAGACGAGTATCAAGATACCAACGACGTGCAGGAAGCGCTTATTTGCTGTTTGCAAAACACCTGCAATATGTTTATGGTGGGCGACGTCAAACAAAGCATATACGGGTTCAGAGGCTGCGACCCTACGATTTTTCTCGGCAAGTACCGCGATTACGGTCTGGACGGAAAGGAAAACAAAGTAATAGAACTAAACGACAATTTCCGCTCGGACAAGCAGGTTCTCAACTTTGTAAATACCGTGATGGATTACGCCATGACGGAAGATTTCGGCAAGGTGGATTACGCCGGCACATCTCGACTCAAAGGCGCAAAAAGTCAGCAAAGCAAATTTCCGTCCGTGCAGATAGACGTAATAGAAGGCGAAAAGCGTGAAAAGCCTTTTGCAAAAGGTTTATATGACGTAACCGTGCAGACCAACGACGTCAAAACATTTTCGCGCAGCGAGGGCGAAGTAGTTGCTTTGCGCATAATGCAACTTGTCGGAAGCAACATTGTTTGTTCCGACGGCAACGTCAAAAGAATGGGTTACGGCGACATCGTTATTTTGTCGCGCGGAATGAAAGACAAAGCGCTGGACGTTTACAATGTTCTTGCGGAACACAACATACCGGTGGTGGCGGATTTCAAAACCGAAAACCACAAAAACAAGGAAGTAAAGGATTTGCTCAATCTTTTACGCGTAATAGACAATCCGCTGTGCGACGTGCCTATGACGGGCGTGTGTCTGTCGCACTTCGGCGGACTTACCGAACAGCAACTTGCCGACGTCAAGACGGCAACCGCCGATTACAAGTTCAGTTTGTACGAGCGTTTGCAGTATTACCAATCGTCGCACAACGACGAAACGGCAGACAAGATTACCCGCATGATTGACGGTATAAATCATTACCGTTTTTACGGAGAGGGCGCAACGGTTGATGCGCTTGTGTTGGAAATTTTTGCGCAAAGCAATTACACGTTGCGTGTTTCGGGACTTCCCAACGGCAATTTGCGTTTGCAGCGGCTGTATGCGTTTGCCGACAGTTTAAGGGGCAAGTATTACTCGCAAAGCGTCGACAAGTTTATTCAGTATTTGGACGAAAGCGCGGGAGACGTTGCCGATGAGGGAATCTCCCGAATAAATGCCGTAAGAATAATGACCATGCACGCTTCCAAGGGATTGGAGTTTCCCGTAGTGTTTGTAATAGGAACAAACGGCAAATTCGTCAACGATTACCCTGTTGTGGAGTGCAATGCCGAATCCGGACTTGCAATGAAGTATTACGACTTTGAGGCAATGAAGGTTTACAAATCTTTGGCAAGCGTAGGCGTAGGACTGTTTAATGCGCAAAAGAGCCGCGAAGAAGAACTGCGACTGCTGTACGTTGCGCTGACCCGTGCGGAAAACCATTTGTTTGTGGTATGTTCCGACTGTTTAAGATATGTCAAAAATGCCTCGGGAAGACCCCCGCAAAATGCTCAAAGTCATGCGGAGTGGATTTTGTCAGCAATGAAGCACAAATACGGCGACGCGTTTGTCGACGGATTCGACGGCGACGGAGTTTGTCTTACCGTATGGAACCGCGACGAAGTAAACGCCGTCGAAGCGCAAGCGGAAGCAGACGGTTTGCTTTGCAAGCAGTACACAGATTGGAATGCGCAATTGACTAAGATGAATTATGTCTACTCGTTTGCAAGCGAAAAGGAAATCCCCACAAAGGTGGTAAGTTCGGCGCTTGACAAAATGTATCTCGATTTGACGGAAGAACCGCCTTCGGCAGTTATTGCAGACGATTTCAACAAACGCGGAGACGACACAAATCGCAAGTTGGGCATTTACTATCACAAGGTATACGAAACGGTCGATTACGATGCCGATTTGCCTGCGATAAAGAGTCATATTCAATCGCTTGCCGACGCCGGCAAGATAGAAAGCGAATACGCGCCGCTTCTCGATGCCGACCTTATATACGCCACTTTGCACAACCAACAACTGCGCAAACTTATGAACGGAAATGTGTATCACGAATTGCCGTTTATGCTAAACTGCGAGTTTGACGAAATCGTCGGCGGCAAAAGGGGCAAAACCATTTTGCAGGGTGTAATAGACCTTCTTGTAATAAATCAAGACAAAGCAACCGTTGTGGATTTCAAATACACTTACGCAAGCGACAATTTGGAAGAACGCTACGCCAAACAACTTAGCAGTTACGGTTATGCCGTCCGTAATATCACAGACATACAGAATGTGGAGTGTTACGTGCTTTCCATTGCGGACAACAAACTTGTCAAAATATATTAGGAATTTTTTAACGGTTTTTGCGGAATAACGCGGGTAATTTGTGTCAACAATTGCTTAGGAGGAATTACTATGGAATTGTTGAAACGAATTTTGGAATTATCGGATAGATACCGCTTGATTGCATTGTGTTGCGCAGGGGCTTTTTCGTTGCTGTTTGCGGCGGCAAATATTTTCCGCAACGCATACGGAAAGACGGATAGGCAAATCAAGCGCAGCGAAAGTAAACTTAAAGATTGCATCAAAATCGGCAATTTTGCTTCTTTCGGAAACAGTGTAGCAACGTCCTACAAACAGCAGTGGGAAATTTACTGCGAAAGCAGCGACAAAAAACCTTCCGAAATAATGCGCTTTGTAAACGTAAAGCAACGTACGCGCTGGGTTGCAGCATCGGTACTGTCCGGAGTTATAGCGTGTTGGTATACATTTGTATACTTTGTGTTTTCTGCGCGAGTTGAGTATATCGTTGCGCCCGTTGTTTGGATGCTTGTTACTACTTGGTCGGTAATTATTGCAAAGTTTTCGGCAAGACAAAAACAATGTAGGGCAATCAAAATATTTACAGAGTATGTAGAAATGTTGGATATCTGTTTCGGCACGTGCGGCATAGTAAAGCGCGCCGAAGATAAACGACAGACATCGGAACTCGCCGACAAAATACGCGCCGTAAGGACATACGGTAATGGCGAGGAGGCCTTGAAGCGTGTAGCGAAACTGCTCAAAGACGCAGACGGAGAGCGCACTTGTTTACAGCAAAAGAGCGTAAACCGCGCGCTAAACGATTTGATTTTGAGAGTAACGTCGGATAGCGCTTTTTGCTGAATATTTTTTGTAACAATTGCGTGTCTCGGATTTCTGGGCACGCAGTTTTTTGATAGTGCTGTGTGCAATTTGCAGTTGGCAGACAGCGGTATACGTGGTATAATATTTCGGCGGATAGGCAAACTGCAAACAATTGGACGGTAAATATGGAAAACGTAGATATCAAAACTAAATTGCGTAACTTGCCCGACGAACCGGGCGTGTACATAATGTACGACGCCGACGGCAATATACTGTATGTCGGCAAGGCAAAGAATCTCAAAAACCGTGTTCGACAGTATTTTTTTGCGTCGTCCAACAAGACGGAAAAGGTACTTGCCATGCTTACGCACGTTGCGGATTTCCGTTATATTATTACCGCAAGCGAAACAGACGCGCTTTCGTTGGAAAATACTCTGATAAAAAAACACACGCCGCCTTACAACATCCTTCTCAAAGACGACAAACAGTACCCGTACATAAAGGTTAACGTCAAGGCGGATTTTCCCAAGTTTGTTTCAACGCGCAAATTTGTCAAAGATAAGTGCAGGTATTTCGGACCCATTACTTACGGCGGCGCAAAATCTATTTTGGACATTTTGGGACAGGTGTTTCCCACGATTACCTGCAATCACAATTTTGAAAAGTTACCCAAAAATTTCCGTCCGTGTTTAAACTATCACATCGGACGTTGTTGCGCTCCCTGCGCAGGCAAGATAACCAAGGAAGATTACCGCAAAATCGTCAAAGAGGCAATTGACTTTCTTTCGGGCGACGACGGCAAGGTAAAAGAAACGCTCTACGGCAAAATGATTGCGGCAAGCGACGCTATGCAGTACGAACAGGCTTTGACGTACAAAAGGTATCTGGAAGTAATAGACAAAATGAACCAACGCCGCATTGTAGTTTTGCCTAAGGCGGTGGATTACGATATATTTGCAATAGCAAGCAACGGCAAAAACGCCGCCGTCAATCACACTATGATACGAGGCGGCAAGGTTGTGTTTTCGGATAACTTTGCCGTGGGCGACGCGGGCATAGACGAAAGTCAAACGCTTACGAGTTTTATTTTGCAATACGCGGAAAACGCCAATTTGTGCGGCGAAATCTACACAAATATTCCGCTGCCCGACGGCGATATTTTGCAGGTTTTGCTGCGCGATATGTGCGGACGCTCCGTTAGCGTTGTTTGTCCGCAAAAGGCGGATAAGCGCAAACTTGCCGATATGTCTTACCGCAACGCATCGGAGTATTTGAGCAAGAGCCAAAGCGAAATAGACAAAAAGTACGACAGCACCGTCGGCGCGGTTATGCAACTGAAACAAATGTTATCTCTCAAAACATTGCCGCAACGCATCGAGTGTTACGACATAAGCAACATCAGCGGCGTGGATAAGGTTGCGTCTATGGTGGTGTTTACCAACGGACAAAAGGACGCGGCGGCGTACAGGCGTTACAGAATAAAGACGGTAGAAGGCGCCAATGACTTTGCCAGCATGAAGGAAGTTTTGACAAGACGCTTCTTGCGAATAAAGGAAGGCGACAATTCGTTTGGCGCTCCGCCCGATTTGATTGTGGTCGACGGCGGATTGGGACAGTTGGATTACGCTCGTCAGGCAATGGAGGAAACGGGCGTTACCGTGCAGATGGTATCTCTTGCCAAACGCGAGGAACTGGTGTATACTCTCAATAACAACGAACCTGTATTTTTGCCGCGCAACAGTTTTGCACTCAATGTGCTGATAAACATCCGTGACGAGGCACACAGGTTTGCCATTACGTATTTCAGGAAGTTGCACAACAAAAACGCGCTCAAATCCGTTCTCGGCGAAATTGACGGTATAGGCGAAAAGCGGCAAATTGCTTTGCAACGGCATTTCAAAAGTTTGGATAATGTGCAAAACGCAACATTGGAACAACTCAAAAGCGTCAGTACAATGACGTCTGCTGCGGCACAGAAGGTTTACGATTATTTTCACCCCGAGCAAGCGGACGCGTAATTGCGTTTATTGTGATTGTTCCCGACAGTTTCGGTATTTATTTTAGGGAGGGCGGACAGACTTTGTCCGCCCCTTATCGCAGATAACAGTAAACCAACGCTGTGAACCCCAAAGTCATACGCCTTTGATTCTGCATTTCATAGTCGGCGTTTTTTTCTTAACAGAACAAAAACATATAAGCAGACAAGTTGCGCATTGCAGACAAAAACTTCAATTTGGATTTTATTGGTGAGCGTATATATAGTTCTTACCGTTGCGTTTTGCGTATACGGCAGCGGAAGCGACGACTTGACGACATATTGCTTGTTAGGAGCGGCATCGGGTTTGGCGTAGTATATTTGCAAACGGTTTAAAATTTGTTAATTTCTGTTGATAAACGCGCAAAATACGACAAAAACAATCAAATGGTTTTATCAAACAATTCAAAGTCACCTTCAATCAATTGCAAAACAACGGCGCAATAGAATTAAATGTATTCCAAAGCATTAAACAAAAATAATAGAAAAAGCATTGACTAAACCGAAAAAATTTGGTATTCTAATTAGGCTCAAAAGCAAAAATCAAATAAGGAGAGATGGTCGAGGGGTTTAAGGCACACGCTTGGAAAGCGTGCGAGGTTAACAGCCTCCGCAGGTTCAAATCCTGTTCTCTCCGCCACAGCAAAAGAACCACAATATATTGTGGTTCTTTTGCTATTTTACCACAATATATTGTGGTTTGGCTAAAATTCGGGTACAAATTAGGTACAAAAAGTTGGATTATGTCTATTTGGTGGAATTTATGCGGTCTAATACGCGCATTGCCTCGTCGTTTTCGCTCGGGAGCATATGACTGTACGTGTCGAGCGTCTGCGTTACGTTTTTGTGCCCTAAGCGTTTCGATACGGCGGTGATAGATATTCCGTTGCCGAGAAGATAACTTGCATGGCTGTGACGGAAGTCATGCTGACGTATCACCTTTACTTTGGACAGTTCGCAGTATTTTTTGATACCGCGGACAATGTATTGCTCGTTAATCGGCTGTGCGCCGCAAAAAACAAAATCGAACTTGTCGTAATTTACAAATTGCCATGCATGGAAATATTTGAGTTCTGCCACGAGAACGTCGGGAATACTTATTTTTCTTATCGAAGTAGAGTTTTTTGGAGTAACAACCGCCCACGCTTTGCCGGGTATTTTGCGCGTGATACTTTTGTTGATTGTTATTGTTTTGTTTTTAAAATCGATGTCGCGCCACGTGAGGGCTTGAACTTCCCCTTTTCGGCAACCGGTGTAGTAGAGCGTATAGTAGTAGGAATGCAGCACTTGGTCGTCTACTACGGCAATAAATTTAGTAAATTCTTCCGCTGTCCAAAACAGCATTTCTTTTGGCGGCTCAATGTTTCGGAAACCGTCGACTTTGTGCATTACGTTGGGCAAGTCGTAGTATTGCTGCCCGTACTTGAATATGCCGAAAAGAAAACTCCTAAGCGAA
>JAMPHX010000040.1 GCA_023663205.1 Corallococcus sp.
TTGATTTTGTCCTCAACGGTGTTTTGCGGCAAATCTTTTACTTCTTCATAGGCTTGCTCTCTTAATGCCTGACTGTTCGCCGCGTCTTTTGCGGCATTGTTGGATTTTACGGAAGATACCGATAGCGGCACGATTACCGCAATGAGAATTACCACAACGGCAACGCAAATTTCTACAATCCATTTCGCCTTTTTTGTAATAACTAAAAATCTCCTTTTTGTTTTTTTGCGATACAGTCAGCCGACATTCAATTCGATTGACTTTTTCGTAAGACAAGTGTATCATATAATATAACACACACGAACAACGTTTACCTCAATATGCTATCATCAACGTGATGTGTTGTATAATAGTAGTTGGCTGTTGTTAGACGCAGTTAAACGTCTTAGATGTTGTTCGTATTGTATTATATAAACAACAAGAAATCAACGGTCTGAAAAGGCAATTAGACACAATGCCCGAATGTGTCGCGCCAAATGAGACACAAAAGGAGTTTTTGTATCGTGGAACACGCACCCGAAGAATATACAAGATTTTACATTATGCAAGCGCTCTTTAAGTTGATAGACAATTTCGAGTATGAGAAAATCAACGTAACCGACATTGTTGAAAAAGCGGGCGTAGGCAGAGCGACCTTTTACCGCTATTTTAAGCGTAAAGAAGACGTTATCATTTATTATTTGGAACATAATCATAAAGACTTCGTTTTTAATCAACGCTTTTTCCCGCGTTGCAAAGCAGATTATATTAAAGTGGTAGAAAGCGTATTTTCAAAACTCAAAGAAAACAAAGAGCCTTTCCGTTTGATTAGAAAGGCGCATTTGGAATATTTGTATCTTGATTATTTGAACGAACAATTTACAAAAACTTTTGACAACGATTATCCCGACAAAAACAGTTATTTGCCGTATCTTTATTCGGGTATGCTGTTTAACGTATCTATGAAATGGCTTGATAACGATTGCAAAGAGCCTATTGAAACGCTTGCTCAAATGGTTGTCGATGCTATTTATTTTGAGAATTAGATTGAACAAATGTAGGTAAATTTACTTCCGTCAAATCCCCATTCGCCGCGAAGCACGTCGGTTAAAAGCCACTTATTTTCCGAGCAAAAAGTTCCGTTGATTTTGTTGTAAGCGCACATCATTGTTGCGGGAGCCGACTCTTTGACAATAATTTCAAATACTTTGAGATAGATATCCCTTATCGCTCTCATATCGGCAACGCTGTCGCCCATAAAACGGAAGTTTTCGCTGTTGTTCAAAGCAAAGTGTTTTACCGATACGCCGACGTCTTTTGACTGAACGCCTTCAACCTCTGCCGCTGCCATTTTTCCTGCAAGCAACGGGTCTTCCGAGAAATACTCGAAGTTGCGTCCGCACAAAGGGTTACGCTTTATATTTGCGGCAGGACCGAGTAAGATATTTACACCGTAGTGGCGGCACTCCTCGCCTATTGCTTTCCCTATTTTACGGGTATTATCGGGATTCCAACTCGATGCGGTTGTTGCCGCCGTAGGGAAAGCCGTTGCCGGTTCTCTTCCCGTTATGCCGTTATCTCCGCCCTCGCTCTGCACTCGAAGTCCGTGCGGACCGTCAGACATACGAAGCGACGGAATATCAAGACGCGGAATAGGATTTGTGTACATAAAGTCAGTACCCGAAACAAGCGCCGCTTTTTCTTACAATGTCAAATTTTGAAGCAGAGTATCAATATTTTTCATCTTGTTATTTCCTTTCACTTTTTGCTATACGTTTTCTTTCTAACTAAATTTTATCATATCTGCTATTGATAAAATGTATTTCGCCAAATCTACTGTATATATCATACCATTTTGCAGCAAGCAAATTATTGCATATTTGTAATATCAATGTTAAACGAAGGACGCTACAATGAACATAAAAGACGTTGAATACATTTGCGAAACGATAGGCAATCTTGCGGGAGTTCCGATAAGAATATACAAAAAAAGCCAACGGATTTATTTCCATTCGCTTGTGCTGCTGCCCAAAGACCCTATTTGCTTATCGCAAGAAAAAATATTTGCAATAAGCAGTAATATCGGCTACTATATAACGCCGTATTTTTACTTTTACGGAATAGTAAATTGCGCCGACATAAAAATAGTAATAGGTCCGTCAAGACAAATCCCGTGTCCCGACGTTATACTAAAAGAAATCGCTTTTAAGTGCGACGTGGATTCGTACGAAATCGACGACTTTGTATCTGCAATGAAAGGAATAGTGCCTATGCCGTACGAAACTGTATTGCAAATGCTTTGCACCGTAAACTTTGTATTAAACGGCGAAAAACTGACCTTAAACGATATAACAAGCGTTGCCGAACAACAAGATTTGCTTGACCAAATAGCGACGTCTTACGGCAAAAAAAGTCAAGCATACGATGCCGATATGCCATTGCACAACACTTTTGACCTTGAACGGCAAATTAAAGATATGGTACGCAAGGGAGACGTTACGGCGTTAAACAAATGGATATCGCAAGCCCCTGCGATACGCGGAGGAATATTAGCGCACGACCAAATACGTCAATACAAAAACACATTTGTCGTTACGGCTACGGTTGCATCGCGCGCTGCGATACAAGGCGGAATGAACGTAGACGACGCATTGACGTTGAGCGACTTGTATATTCAAAAAAGCGAATTGCTTGCCGACGGAATGGCAATAATAAACCTTCAAATGAACATGATTGTGGACTACGCGGAAAAAGTAAATAAATTGCGCATCGGCAACAATCCGTCCAAATTGATGCTGGACGTTGCCAACTACGTGCAGCGACATTTAACCGAAGTAATTACCGCCGAAAGCATTGCCAAAGCGCTGTTTATAAGCCGACCGTATTTGTCGGCTAAATTTAAAGAGGAATCGGGTATGACGTTAACCGATTATGTGATGAAAGAGAAAATCGAAGAAGCCAAACGCTTGCTACGCCACTCCGACAAAACGCTTGTTTCGATAAGCGCGTATCTCGGGTTTTCCTCTCAAAGTCACTTTACCCGCGCATTTAAGAAACTGACCGACCTTACGCCCAAGGAATACAGGGATAAACACTTGAAGTAACAGTTTTAATTTGGAATGTAAAAACAAGAAGCGCTTTGAAATATACCCCCACACCAAAAAAGTTGGACACAAAATGAACATCTTGGAAGGGCATTTCACTTTTCTGCCGGCTTTTCTTGTTTGAATTCAAGTTTTATTTTCCGATGTTATTTTACATTTTATAAAATTTATTATGTTTATTACATTAAGGAAAAGCGTACGTGTATTTGGGTGCGAATATATGTAATCGATATTGTTTAGTATATTTATTGTTTTGCTGTTATTAAACGATATTTTATTTTGCGCAAATTAAAGTCTGCTTTATGTAACGGTTTTGATGCTTTGGTTTGTAGCACGATTGTCGCAAATACGTGACATTGCATTATTGATATGATAAACACTGTATATTGTGACTTGGAGCAAGTATAAGTAACCTGCAAGCCCCGCCGCCTCGACAGGCAACGTGGGCTATATTTTATACCGCGTAAAGACCCCGCGGAAAAGCCGACTTTTTTCCGCGCAAGATGTGTGCATTTGTCACCGACAACTCCGCCGTTACATGGATATACGCACACTTTTGAACGGCAGGCGTATTTCTTGTACATTGTTCCACCGTTACAGAAATTTAAGCATACGGTTAGTTTTTGCGCACGTTTTCATACCTACAAAAAAAAACAGTGTCAATGTTCGCTTCAAAGTTTAAAAGCAATTGTTGACACCGTTTAGTTTTTATTTCATTGTTTTAGCCCTACATAAAATTTACCTCATTTTCAAACCGCCGCTTACCGGCCACGAGCGGGCAATGTTATTTTATACCTATATGAAACCACACCATTCTCAAACAGAATTAAGCCGATAACGCCAAATACAACGGTTTTAGACCTATATGAAATTACACCATTCTCAAACGGTCACGGCACTTGAAAGCGCAACACCGCGGTTTTAGACCTATATGAAATTACACCATTCTCAAACATGATTCTTTTCAACAACGTTTATTTAAGCGTTTTAGACCTATAGAAATTACACCATTCTCAAACTCGGTTCGTCCGTATCGGTTGGACGGGCTGGGTTTTAGACCTATATGAAATTACACCATTCTCAAACTACTGTAACGCCGCCGACCTCTTACAAGATGTTTTAGACCTATATGAAATTACACCATTCTCAAACTACGCTTGTGATTTCGACTAACTTTGTAAAGTTTTAGACCTATATGAAATTACACCATTCTCAAACAGTCGCTGTGTGGACAAATTGGACAAGGAAGTTTTAGACCTATATGAAATTACACCATTCTCAAACGAAGCGTTTTCAAATATCGCTGGAGTTGTTGTTTTAGACCTATATGAAATTACACCATTCTCAAACTATGACTGTTACATTCCAGAGTGTAAAAGGGTTTTAGACCTATATGAAATTACACCATTCTCAAACCTCAAATTTGAAAACTTTTACGAGTACCAATCGCATTAACTCCATATAGACAAATAAAATACTAAAATAATATTGAGTTCATTGTACCAAAATTTAAATAATCGCGCAAATACTTTTAACGATTACTCTGCGGGGAAAAATTCACATAAATCCTCGTCAAAGCAAAGGAGTGCCTCGAATGCAAGTTTTTGTTTGTAACAACTTTCTATACATAGCACACAAATATCTTGCGTTCTGCAATGGTGAAATAACAACTCTATATCTTCTAACATTAAATAACTTCTCAAATTTACAAATATAACTACTTTAACCACTGTCAATCGAGATAGCAACGTAACATAATCTATCAATTTTTCAAACAGGTTGTCGTATTCTTCCAAATAAGCAATATTTACCGATTTAAGCAATTGTGAAACATCAACGTCTTTAACCGTAATTGGGTAATCAATATCTTGCGTTAGGTTAATAAAATATTTTGCTATGTTTGTAAGTATTTCGTTTGTTTGAATCAAATGCTTTTCATCAAATGCAAGCGTCTTTACATTGTCTTGTAAAATAGCCGCAGACTTTTTATTATTTATAGCCAACTCGTGATAATCTGCTACATATATGACATTTTTTGATACATCAAGTTCTCTGCTTCCATCGTACAGTTTCCATTTGCCTTGCTGTCCGCGGGTTTGACGATAAAAATCTTGTGTAAATTCCGCAAAATGTCTTGGATTTTCACAAACAAGCGACCATACGGCAGACTTTTCGAAATCTATTGCATTTTCCAAATTGTAATTTATAAATTTCATACCAAAACATACTTTTCCGTAGAATCGACTACTTGACTTCTGCTTGCGCCCACCAAATACATAACACCCCCGAATTGTTTTTCCGTTATCACCAACACTTGTACAAGTCCTTTTGCCGGAATATTGCTTTGCAAACGTCGTTTAACCAATGCTACAGTAGAACCGTTTAATGCCAACTTGGAATAGACCGATTCCTGCATCATTGTAAAACCCTCTTTAATAAGAAAAGTTCTAAAATGCCTGTAAGCAGTTTTATCCGCAGACGTTTCGGTAGGTAAATCGAAAAAAACTAATATTCTCATAAATCTGTAACTCATAAACTGTAAAAGCACATCATATTGACGTCGCCCGTTTCGATTGCGGCAAGCGTTCGTTTTACATACAAGCCTATCGCATTGTTGACGGAGTAACGCTTTCCGTCAAAGGTGATTTCCCTGTTCAATACTTGTTGAAGCAAATGCTTATGCTCCTTGGTAAACGTCGTGCAATCCATTGTCAATACCGCTCTGTCCACAAGCGGACGAAAAGGCTCCATCAAGTCACAACTTAAATTAAAATGGTTGAACTCGTTGTTGTGGTTTATGCCGATGTTTGCCGTATAGCCGTTTGCGGACACTTCGCGGTTGAATGCCGACAGCAGTATACTATACCCGTAGTCTAACGCAGAGTTAACGTCGGTTTCCACTTGACGAGTAAAGTCGTTGCCGAAAAGGGCGTTGAAATACACCTTCGCCGCATGCCCTTCGCGATTAGTGATATCTGCAAACTGTAATTCCGTCATATAATTGAACAGCATTTTAGATTGTTCAACGTATCCTCCATCTTGCAGCACGGACATTTGCTGGTAAATTTTTTGACGAACAATCTCCGTCCATATTATTTGTTTATTCTCCTCCTTCCAAGCAATTTGCCTACGCAAACAGCCGCTTGTGTCGTATCTTAAAGACGACGGAATAAGTTCAAAAAACGGGTTGTGCTTTTCGTCGCAAAATATTACCTTTATTTTGCGACGGACAAGTTCGCACATCAAACTTGCAGTTATTGCAACCGCCGTATTTTCAACGATAAGCGTGGAGATTTCCGACATATGGATTTTTATAGTTTCTTCTCCGCGACATACTAAGAAATTAAGTCTGTGTTCTAACTTACACCTGTTGGTAATGGTTACCACACGCCAACTCACAGCGTGGTCTCCTTGTCAAAATCGGAAAGAGGAATCTTCTGCTCGAATATACCTGTTACTGAACGGTATATAATTTTTATTCCGTTTAACGAATCAAATGTTGCAGGGAGTCTAATTCGACCACTTATTTTGCTTTCTCCCAAAAGTGACAAATCACTCAACGAGGCATTGCACTGCAACGATTTGGCTATTTCCGTCAATACTTTGCACTGCTCGGCAAGTTGTAACGAAATGAATTTACTCTTGATAACTTCATCGTCGAGTTTTTTTGCCAACGACACAAGCGAGCCGACGTCCTTGCAGCCGTAAAGTTTTTCAACATAATATTCGTACAGAATTTCATTTTGTTTTGCTGTTACATTGTCGTATCCCGAAACGCAATATGTTTCCTTGCGCTTGGAAAAGTCATTATATTTTTCCTCTACGTTGACTACATTTTTAAGATAGCGCTCTGTCGCATCATCCAAAATATGTTGTTGAGCCAAACGCCACACTATTTGGCTACCAGTCATTCCGGCAAGAGACAAAACGGTACCGTTAACCTCAAACATCGTTTGAATTTTTATTTTAGGTATAAGTATATTAGGCTCGTTTAATCCGTTTTTAATGCAATAAGCGATTCTGCTTGCGTCGTCGACAATTCTTGAAGCGTCTTTTGCTGTTACGCCTAAAAATTTATAGCGAAATCTTTCCTTAACTGCTTTTTTGTTTTGTTTGCGTTCGACAAACTTTACCAACATATAATAACTGCGCGTTTCACTTATATATCCGCCGTACTTAGCCGTATTAGACATAAGTTGAAATTTACGATTGCTGCTTTCCACACCTTTTAGCGGAACGAGTTCGGGCTTGTTGCTTTTCTTCTGCAATGTCGCGTTAAACAGCGCGCCCTTTGCAACTTTACTTTCGCGGGTAAAGAGGATTGCATTACTGCGCATAGTTTTATTTACCTGAGCGATAGTTCCGTCGCAGCCCGCTATCCAAGCGGTGCACTTCTGCGTTTTGATATCGTATTTAAACAAATCCGCAGATGACGTCAATTTTTCCGTCGGGTGACATTCCATCCAATAACGCGCGTTATGTCCGTAACGAACATTGTAGGCATTGCCGACAACAATATTCAAATATGCGTCCTTTGCGTGATGCAAATCGTTTGCTGCCCTACACTTAATAAATGACGGAATGCGTTGTTCTCCTTGTTGCTTTGGCATTGACCTAAAATCGCTTACATTGCCTGCCTTAGACCATACAATTTCGCTTTCGGGGAATATGCCTGTTAGAAGTCTGATTACTTCCTTTGTGGACTGACGCGTTTCAACAAGTTGACGGTTAATAAAATCGGCGCATTCATTGTCGGTAAGCGGAGTATTACGAGTTAGACGCTTGTATTTTTCCTCAGTCATCAATCCTTGTTTAACCAAAGTTTGCCAAACGGGCTGCATCTTTTTGCGAATATCCTCAGCAATCGGATAAACGTCTTTTTTGTCGGCGTTATTTGAACGGTACGTTAAAACTAAATTATTTAAGATACTATCGTCCTTTACCTTACTGCGCGGATAAATATGGTCTTTATCGTATAAATACAAATTATTGTAATCTATCATCTCGCCTGTGTAAATATCTATACCGTTTTGCATAAAGTACAGGTACAATTTGGAATCTTGCAACTTTTCGGGTTTACAATTCTCTAATTTAGACAAAACGTCTTTATCAATTGCATATCCGTTATTTTGCTCATTTAACGCAGACAACGCGGATTTTAATTGGTTATATCGGGAATTTGTACGTTTGCGCTCATCCGCCTTATCCTTATCTGTTTTGTCCCGCGCCACCTCGACGAATATTTTTGCGGGAGAATACCCGATAACGGAAGTCAGTTCTTTGATAATACTAAGGGTTTGCCAAATTTGCTTTTTGACCGCAGGAGAACAGTACAACGAATCTACTAAGCCGTAATTTATCTCGCCCGAAGAACTTAAATTTCTTTTGTCAAAATGCTCTTTGAAACCCAAATTGCTGTTCCATATCTCCATAAAGTTCATTTGCGTATTGCGCAAGGTATCTATTATAGACAGGACTTCGCCTGTACTTTTATCCACGCCTACTGCGTCGGTCAATAATTTTTCGGAAAAACGTCCCCAACCATTTAGCGTTAAACCCTTTATTGCCGCAATTTGCTTTTCTTTCAAATCACTGCCGAATTCCTTTTGTAATCGACGAACCAAATTGCCTTTTTCCGACCCTGCAATTGTTGCGTATAAAATTATTTTTTCGATTTGTTCACGGCGCGTTTCTACTTCGTCCGCCGAACCGAATATCTTGACAAATTGATAATACGTCTTGCGGTGAACGGTTGCTCCGTCGTCAAAACCTTCAATTGAAACGTCATCCGTGGGCTCGATTAAATTCCAAGATTGCAATAATATTTTAATTTTCTTTTGAGTAAGTTTGCTTTCGCCGCTTGTCGCATAGTAATCGGAAAGTTTTTGCTTTACGTCCACCGAAAGCCTTTCGCCGTTGACCTTTACCGTATTTACAATATTTAAAAATACGTATTCCTCGTATAACAAACTGCACTTAGGTAACACCTTTTCGTCAGAAATATATTGGCAATAATTAGTCAGACGTTCAATAAATCTTTGCTCGGTACTTTCCAAATCGATTTGCTCGGAATAATTCCAAGGATAGATTTTCCCCTCGGCATTGCGTACAATCCAATATTTACCGCTATGATTATTGGTAGGACCTACGAAATACGGCATACGGAAAGTCAGCAACGAGCGAATCTTCTGCGCAGCGGTAATTCCGTTTTCATCCGCTTCGTTCAGAAACGCATAGCGGGCAAAACGCGAGACGTTTTCCAAAATCGCGTCCAATTCTTTTAAGTTTACTTGATACGGCAATGTTGAATTATTTTTGCTTACTTGCTTTGGTAAAAAAGTGCCGTTTTCTATATCGTCAAGAATCGAAATCGTTATATTATCTTTGCGACCTTCGTCGGTAATTTCGGCGGTTAGAACTTTTTTTACATATGCAAAAAAGTCGTCGTCGCTTGCCTTTTCTTTCGTTTTAAACAGTTGCCGTTTGCCGCCAACGCTCGCTCCCTTAACGTAACCGCTGTAAGCGGAATAATTGGCATTATTTTCGTTGCTTTTGAACATTTTTTGATACATTTGCTTTGTTGCGTATGTTTTTAAAACATATTTTAAATTTGATAGGTCATTACGATGCTTATCGTATTTAGCAACCATTCCTTCCGAAATGTATTTGTAATTGCCCAAAATTGCTTTTAAAACCGAGTAGTCGTACAATGCTTTTGCATTTTCGACAACAACAAAATCGTCTTGCAAAATATCGTGAATTTCCGCTTCCTTACTTTCCCAGTCGTCAAAAGCAAAGGATACATCGCTCTCGACGTCGTTAATTATATTTTTTATTTTAACTGTTTTACCCGCAATAAGTTGTAGCAGGTAATCTTGCGGAGTGTTTTTTTTGATACCAAAACACTCGCGTAGATTCAGCGCGCGTTGAGTTTTGTTGACTTTTTCCATAAGACAAGCGCGCACTCCATCGATACGAGTCAAGTCAAACGGCGAATATGGCAATTCTTTTTCTTGAAAGAATACGTTAATGTTTTGCAATGGCACGGCGATATTTTCTACAATATCGGCAGTATCTCCTTCATTTAAGAAGTGTCCGCGGTACTTGACTATATGATGAAGCGCCAAATAAACCAATCTCGGGTCGGGGTCTTCCTTATTCATCATAGCAAGGCGCAAATGATAGATTGTTTTATATCTGCTATAAAAATCTTTATCTGTAAAATTTTTATCGCTAAATAACGAGAATATTGTTTTTTCCCGTTTATCACCGTCATATAAGTTACTGTCGGATAATCTTGCAAAAAAGTTTTCGTCTACGTTATTTATTATCGGCGCAAAAATTTGTTGAAGCAAACCGATACGCCACTTGCGGCGTTCCAATCTGCGCCTTGATTCACGATTTAGACGTCTGGCTGCCGCTGCATTTGCCGAATCAAACAACCGCACGCCCCACAGACTTTTGTTATTTGCGCGCAGTAATTTATATTGCTCGTCAGTTGCTGCCCAACCGACAGAATCTGTACCGATATCTAAACCCAAATAATAATTTTTATCGGACTGCTTACCTTTTTTGTTCATAACTATTGACTCCTTTGTAAAGTTGTGATATTATAACAGTACCTTTATGGAATTACACCAGTGTTCAAATAAAGATTTATTCTAATCGTTGTTTACACAACATTTACCGTATCGGTATAGCCCGCAACTTGCGGGCTTTTTATTTTGGTAAGTGCCGTGTTTTTAATTTACAAACTTAATGAAAAAACGCTTTTTCTGTTTAATTATATCATCAAAACAAGTACAATTAGATTGTCTCTGTCAAATGCGCTTAATGTATCCGCCATACTTACAACTGCCGAAGTACCAGATGCATTGGCGGTTTGTCAATAAACGAAAATGCCATTATAATACGTTTATCTTGCAATGCCGTTTTTTATTTTAATCAGACAAAACTTTCTGTCTTGTTCTAAAACAATAATTTCTTTGGGGTCTTGGTTACGGTAATAATTTTTAAAAGATAAATTTCCTGCGTTCAGATAGTCATTGACCATTTCCTAAACGACAAAATTTTCAAGCAACGTGCCACTCATTGCTCCGCTTTCCGCAATCTTAGGCGACGACCACTTGGTTAAATAATAAACAAAGCCCATATCATAAAAGTAAAGTTTCAGGGCTGTCTTTGCCGGTTACCTGATAAAAAAGCATCTGACTTTTATTTGATTCTAAAATAACTTCTTACATATTACGGTGAATACATTTCATATTACACCTTGAAACCATTGTAAATCCAATGTAAAACTTTGTCAATACAAAATTTCGGATAACATTAAATGTAACTGTATTTAGCCTAATTTATTGACGAGGTTACTTAGTATCTCACTATATTGAAGTTTAGTAAGTAACAAACACATCAATTTAAACTATATAATTTTGACTCGAAACCGTTTTTTTACAGTAAGTAGTTGCAAAGTTGCGATTTTATTGATATAATATCTTTACCGTGTTTGGAGGCATAGCTCAGTTGGTTAGAGTACTTGCTTGACATGCAAGGGGTCACAAGTTCAAGTCTTGTTGTCTCCACCAACTATGCGCCGTAACAGTCGGCGCACATTCGGGGATATGGCGCAGTTGGTAGCGCGTTTGACTGGCAGTCAAAAGGTCAGGGGTTCGAATCCCCTTATCTCCACCACAATCGGGCGCGTTTGAACACAGAAACAAAGTATATCTTTGTCAACGGTGTTGCAGGCGCGTTCTTTGTTAGATAACGGATTAAGACGGTAAGTGCCAAATGCTTACTGTCTTTTTCTATGTTCTCCGAGATTTTGCCTTTCGTGGTGGCTATGGTAGCACGGTTTCTCGCAAAAGTAAACTGCGAAAAATTATAACTTAAAATTTGAATGTGTATTTGAAAGTCAGACGATTACGTTTGGCTTTTTTCTTATACCACTAACGCAATAATTTTTCGGTTGTTCGCTTGAAATATGGATTGCAGTTTACTTTTGCAGAAAGATATTTATACTTGCTTTA
>JAMPHX010000041.1 GCA_023663205.1 Corallococcus sp.
CCCTCGCTCTCCAACATATCGCGCTGTACGTCTGCTCCGCCAAAGGCAAAGGCGGGCGCAAGTTTGCCTTCGCGGTTTACTACCCTATGACACGGAATGACCCCAAACTCGGGGTTTACGTGCAGCGCCCACCCTACTTGACGCGACATACGCGCATTTCCGCACAGGCGGGCAATCTGTCCGTATGTAGCAACTTTGCCCGACGGTATTTGTTTGGTCACTTGATATACTTTTTCAAAAAATCCGCTGTTTTTGTTTTTCATTCTTCGGTACTTCCGTCATCGGGCGGAGTATCCGCCTGACTGCTTTTGTTATTTTTTTTACGCCTTTTACTCTTTTTTGCCAGATACTTTGCAGCCTGTTCTTCCGCAATATACGCCATTTGCCTGTTGAGAGTATCTGTTATGCGTATCTTTTCCTCACGTTTGTCGCTGTCAGGCATATATTTTACGCCGTCGCCTATTACTATTTCCCTGTTGCGCTTATCTACATACATCGGGTAAAACGCGGCAATCTTGCCGCTTGCGCGATAATACATTCTGCCGATATCGGCAAAGCCTGAATAAAATGCGTCCACACCTTCCTGCGCGTAATGCTTGCCTTCCTCGGGCTTTTCCGGAAAAATAAGTATATCGTCACCCTGTTGCATTGCTTCTACCGTCAACTTGAAGGTTTTGAGCACGTCGCGCGAATTGTCGCGGTAAACAGGTATAGGGTCCACGCCGCTTAGCACTTTGAGTACAAGCGGCGCAATCTTTTTGGGGAGTTTGGCACGGAACTTCTGCGGGAAAATCCGCAGAACTTCGTTGACGCCCGTAACCAATTGTTCTGCCACTGCGTCCTCGTCAATCATTCGGTTGATAATCCACGGGCGCACGTACGGCATATGCAATATCGTACATACAGGTCCGTAGATTTCGTAATGATTTGCAACGTAGACCACGGCTCCGCCGCTTTTGTCAACTTTGTTTTTGCCTCTCACCTTGGCGGGCACAAACGGACGTATTACTATTTTGAGCAGTCCGAGCAGAACGCTTCTTTTGCCGTGAGTAAGTTTTTCTTCCAACTGCCTTTCGAGCAGCGGGTAATTTATATTGTCGTCTTCGCCTTTGCCGTATATGCGTAACTTTTTGGCAAAATGTTTGTCAATAGGAAACGCAAGCGAATATACCATTGCCGTAACAAAAAACGCCGCCGCACATATAATCGCCAATGTGTCAAAATCGCCGCCGAACACGGGCAGCAGTCTGCAAACGGCAAAACTTACGGCAAACACAATCGTTGCCGTTATCTGAGACAACAAATCGGTACGGCGGACGGTAATATCCACTTGCTCGGATTCTATCTTGACTATTTCAAACAATTCGTACAGTTCTTGGCGCAGCGAATTGAGCGACACAAATACAAACCCTATTCCTATCGAAAAGCAAAAATAATTCAATATTCGCCAAAACGTACCTTCTACGCCGAATAATACAAAAGATGCCAAGCACATTACGGCACCCGTGCAAAACGCGGTAAGTTTGTACCATTTTCGCCGAAACTGTCTGTTTAATACCAAATCCATTGCCAATACAAACAGGGCGGAAACAATAAATATAATTGTAGGCAGCCATATACGTCCGCCTATATTTCCGTCATCCACATTAAAAAATTTGTCCAAAAATACCCACAAACAAATGTACACGGACGTTGTGGAAAAAAACTGCATTTGCCCGTATACTTTAAGTGATGTAATCCCAAGCGTGTCATGGGACGGCTTTTTCTTGCGCGATATGCACAGCAAAACCACCGTTGCAACAATGACTGCAACGGTCAATCCGCCTATTACTCCCCAAAAGGTATCATACCACAAATTTTTTGTAAGTGCGGCACAGAATAATGTACATATACTTGCAATAAATATCGTTATGTATGAAAAACGACGCAATTTTTCACCTCGGACTCAATGTTCGGAACATCGACGCCGCATTGCCGCTTGCCAAATACATTCCGCATACGTTCGATTAGACGCATTAAGCGTACTATCTCATTGATACTAAGTTTCTAAATCAATGCGGATTTTCGGATGTTAAATTTGCTCGCGGTATGCTTAATTATACAACCAAACGGCAAAACGGTCAACAGGCAACAAGAGTATAGACAGTGTCTCTTACCTTTTGTCCATACACCGCAATTTAAGTATTAGTATACATTAAAAACCTTAAACATAGCAAACAAATATTACAAGAAGTTAATAATAACCGATAATTTCAAACGCGATTTCAATATCAAATCTTTTGCCGTATATCCGCTCCGCCGCTATTGTGCGGCAGGCGTAATATGCAATTGCGCAACGTCGTACGTTTCGATATTCGCTGCAAGCATTTTGATTATTTCGAGTTCGTCGATTGCGTCTAACAGCGCATTGTGCGTTTCGGCGTAGATTGGATTGTTGCTCAGCAGTCTGTAAATGTTCTCCACACCGTACCCTCGCTTCAATTTTCCCGTGGAGTAACATTCCGCCCAATGGGGGATATGCGCATTGTACCGTTTGTTGCCGGCTATTTTCATTATGTCGTACCAACGGAAGTTTTGGAGTTCGGGCAGTTGACCGTAATCGAAAGCGGCGTTGTACGCAAAAATTTTTGTTACGTTGTTTTCCGTTAAAAATCCCGCAAGAGATTTCATTACCATGCGGCGGCTGCCTTCCAAATCGGGCACGATGCCGTTTGTATACAGAGAATCGGTATACATTGCGCCGTGATATTTGTATGGCAGCAGTATGTAGTACCGTTTATCGGTAAGCGCAAAACTTTTGCTGTCGGCAACGGCAACGCCGACGGACATAAGTTTGTTTGCCCAAGTTGTTTCTGTATCTATTACCGCAAATCTTTCAGTCATACGCTATCTATTCCTCATAGGCATTTGCCGCAGTCGTTATTTGTTTAACTCCGCAATCAATTTTTCGGGAACGCTTCTCGGTCCGCGGACTGTCGTCACACCGAATTTTTTGAGTGTATCTAAGGTGATTGGAGGGTCATATTCCCGCAAAAGTTTAAGTTGCATAACATACTTCATACTGACATTTTTGTCGGAGTATTCGTACGGAATCCGCGTTTTTGTGACCTCGCATTTGTATTTTACCGATGACGACGGAGAGGCAATGTAAAGGTACACTGTATCGCCTCGGCAAATACCGCCGCCCTGTTTCCAAACAAAGTTTTGAGGATTCTCGGCAACGGCGTTATCGACGTCGTAGTATTTGGGGTTTGCGGGCACTAACCAGTGTCGGTGCGCTTTGGGCGGCTTTTCTACCATATTAAAACTGTCGTCGATAAGACGTTTGAGTGTTTCAGTATCAGTATATTTGTCCAACAGAACGGTAATCCAATTTTTTTTGTTCATATGATATGACAAAAAATAATGTTTGTTATCAACAAGATGGGGGATTTTTTCGGAGGCAATCTTAAAATTTATTATATCTACCTTGTTTTCGCCGTCAAGTCCGAGTCTTTTTGCCGGAATGTGCATTATTATGGCATACCACTTCAAACTGTTAGGCGCTTTGAAAGTATAATAATTCGGTAGGTCGTCCCAAGGCGTTTCGTGTTTTTTGCCGTACTTTTTGTCAAGATAGTCTATCAGATTTTGCGTAACGTCCGTCGAAACAAAACAAGTTTTAACAATATCCTCAACAATGCTTTCCGCTTCGCTTTTGACGGGCGACATTTTGTTTTTTATCGAAAACGGCAAAAAATCATCGTCAAATGCTTTGTCTATCACGCGTAAGTCCAAAGAATCTTGCGTAATTGTTATGCAGACATACAAACCGTTTTCGGTCAAATCCCGTTTGTAAACATATTTTCCCTTTTCATTGCAAAACCCGTAATCTTTCAGTTTGTCAAAATCGGGCGTGCTTGTTTTGAGATAAAACCCGTAATCCATTGTGTTCTCCGATAAAGTAAAAATTTTTGATATGTAAACAGATGACAGTACGCATATTTGCGCTTATTATATACTCATACGTCGCCAAGCGATTACTCGCCGCGCTCATATATGTTTACCAAACGCACTTTATTTTGCACGTATACGCACAAGCAATTGCTTTGTTGCTGCGCAGCGGTTAACGCAAATCAACCTTGCCGGCAATTGAGCGTATAGAGACCGTCAATTGCCGTTATTGTGCGTTACAATAGCAAATAACGAGTTTGTCCGTATACATTGCTGTTAAACGCACTTAAACTTTGTTGTGTATTTTCTTATATAACACACACGTATAAAGCAAGTCCAAACTGAACAACTGTTTGCGCGATGTGTTGTATAATGGTTGTACGCAGTAGTTAAATGCCGTTAAACGTATTTAAACTTTGTTGTATATTTCATTATAACGTACACGAAGAAAATTTTTCAAAAACACTTAGTTTATTGCGTTATATGACGTAATAGCGAGCAGTTAGCAGTAATGATGTTTAATTAAATGTCGTTATCTGTCGTTATATATTTTATTATATCGCACACGAACACTGCTTACTGCCATATACAATAGTCAACGTGATACGATGTAATAGCAAGTAGTTAATAGCAGTTAGTTGTAGTTAGACGTAGTTAACCGTCGTCATGTATGCTATTATACCATATTTGCAGACAAAAGCAACTAACCGCAGGGGTGACGCAGGCAGAGTTTGTGCACTACAAAGTTATGTGCAAGCGCAATTCGGGTTTGGAATTTACGTTCTGCGTTTGTACCGAGCAGCAGCGCAATGTATGCGAGTAGTTGGTATATTGTAAAAAATACCGTAAATTAGTATCCGCCAAAACTTACCGCCGTCCTTTCTGTTTGTTTTGTTGACATTTTGCTTATGTTGTTGTATTCTGTCAATAATATAAATTACTTGTACAAAAGGTTGGAATATATGAGCAAATCACTTAAAATAACGCTAATAGTCGTTGCGGCGATAGCGGCAATTATTTTGTTGTTTACCGCAATTATAGGTATTTACTCCGCGGGACTTAAACTTAACGACAAAACAACGTCGTTTACAAAGAAGTGGATGTCAAATATTATCGATTCCACTCTTATCAAAAATGTTGTGCTTCCCGGCAGTCACGATGCCGGTACAAGCACGCTCAATTGGCTGGGCAAAACGCAGGAAGCGGATGTTGCTACGCAACTCGATATGGGCGCAAGATATTTTGACTTGCGCGTCAAGAAAGACGGCGACAAATTGGTAATCTTTCACGGACCTTTGAGCGGCGCGGATTTTGAACCGATTTTGCGCAGTGTCAAAACATTTTTGATAGATAATCCTTCCGAAACGGTAATACTGGATTTTCAGCACTTTGAGGGGCAATCGCACAATGACGTTGCCGCGCTTATTAAACTTGTGCTGGGCAGCGAAAGTTACAAATATATAGTAAGAAACACAAGCAGCACCACTACCGATGTGGAATTTATCGACAAACTTACTTTGTCGAGATGCCGCGGCAAAGCATTGGTATTTTGGGGGAGCGACAGCGATTCCAATTTGAGCGAAACGTATTTGTTCAAGCGCAACGACGATAACGGCAACAGAATATTCGGTTGTTTGCAATCGTATTACCAAGCGTCTTACAACAAGATGGGTTCCGCAAAGTATATTGCCGAAGGTTTGCCCGTATATATAGAAAAATACAAAAACGAGGGACACGGCTTGTTTGTTTTGCAGGGACAGTTGACTGACGGCGCGCTTATCTTCGGACCAAAGTTCCGCGAGCGTTCGCACCGCGACAATATGAGTAAGTACGTTCAAGACCTTGCAACAAGCGAAAATTTGAAGTATATCAACATTATTATGCGCGACTTTGTCGACGGCGAAATCTGTTGCGAAATTATCAAACTCAACTTGGACAAAAACAGCATAAAGGAATCATCGAAAAGCGACTTTATTGCGGGGCTTAACGAATTTCTCAAAACACCCGTAAGCGCCGCCGATTGATTGCCGAGTGCGGCGTCAGGCGTAACTTTACACCGCTCTTGCCGACAAAAGCGTACCGATATTTTTACGTTTGCTAATTTAGCGGAAATCGGTTACTTGGGTTGTCAAAAGTTAGGGCAAACGTACTCTTGTAAAGTTTAAGAAAATCGACGTTGCGGCAGCGTAAAATAAACTATATGACAAAGGACGGTAAAATACTGTGGTAGACAAAAAAGACTGGCGGCTTATCGCCAATGCAAGTAACGATTATTTCAAAGATATGAAGTTTTATAAAGTCAAGTTTCCCGACTATTGGAAAACTTCGCGTGAAAACAAAACGGAGTTTTATCAAAAGATTCTTGCCGACGCACAAGATTTTGTCAACAAAACCGGCAGGGGCGGCAACTATTTGAATGATGACGACGTGCGATTGTTTTGGCACGAACATTGCGCGTTTTGTTTTGAAAAGTTCACAACCGACGACGAAACGGAGTGTTACCGCTCCGAGGACGGCTACTATTGGGTGTGCGAGGATTGCCTTGAAGATTTCAAAGATTATTACAACTTTACCGTTATCGACTCTCCCGAAAAATAGTTTGAGTAATTGAAACGGAAATAATATCAAAAGCGGTATGTTTGCATACTGCTTTTATAATTTTGTTCAATCGTCAATATTTTTGTAAACAAATAACTTTTAATCGCATTTTGTTGACAATCGCGAATAAAAGTTTTATATTAGCGGCGCTAACAGTGAGTTCTGCTATAAGCGCAATGTAAACGCGGCATCGGTAGACAATCGGCATCTTTGTATTTCAAAGTACTTGTATTATGCAAGTACTTTTTTATATTATAGGCAAATTATACTTTCAAAGTGTTTACTTTCTTTTTGGGATTTGCTATAATACAAATGCGACATATCAAAATCAACTTTAAACCGAAGCACCCGTGTTTTGGGTAATTTTGCATTGTCAAGAAGATTTTATTATGCTATTATACCGTACACGAATATAATTTTACATAAATAAATATTGTTCCGCGTGATACGATGTAATAGCGAGTAGTTAGCAGTAATTAAACGTAGTTAAATTTAGTTAACTGTCGTTATGTATGCTATTATAGCAATATTCCCGTGCGGTAATCAAGCCGCACGGGTTTTGTTTTAATCCAATATGTATTTTTGAAGTTATTTTAGGAAGGCGGAAGGTTTTAAAATTTTCAAAATCTCTTAAAAATGCTTGTTTATTACTATAAACCGTGCTATAATATTTTTCGTTGGATAATGGGGTATCGCCAAGCGGTAAGGCAACGGATTCTGACTCCGTCACTCGCAGGTTCGAATCCTGCTACCCTAGCCATTTTGAGTGCATTATGTTATTATAATGCACTCTTTTTGTTGTATCAATACGAGCAAACGCAAATTTTTTGATTTGATTTTTCGCTCTAAATGGTCGTTTTTATATCATTTTTATGCCATAAAAACACGATTTGGCTTGCATTTGGTTTTTATGTTATATTTACACGACCGACATTTTGTGTCATGTCGAGCGCAGCCGAGACATCTAGGTGAAGCCGCAAATGTAATTTTCTAACATAATGGCGGCAACAAGTTGCCTAGATTTCTCCACGCGTTCGCTACGCTCACTTGGTCGAAATGACATGAGCAAGGTCAAATGCGTTCGAATATACTTGGCTGTGGACATCTTTCGCTTATATATGGAATATCCATCAATTCGTTTGCGTTGCTTTGCATTTTTTACTCCAAAAGCGCTCGGCCGGGTTGGGCGCGACGTAGTTCGCTTCGGGGAAATCCCATTGCTGGTAGTCCACGAGCAAAGATTGTTTTAACTGGAACGACTTGGAATAATCGGTGTAACCGCGGTCCACCACCGACGATCCGCAAAACACGTCTTGGCAATGTCCGTCCCACAGCATTACGAGTTCCAAGTTGACGCCCGCTTCCTTACAGCGAGTAATAAAGGTATAGCGTAATTCGTGCGTGTGATGTTCGGGCAAGATTTGCTTTAACTTGTTTGTTACGCTGTTCGGTTTACAGTTTTTGGCGCGCTCCCAGTCGATGTACGGAAGGACTCGTCGTAGCATCGGTGTTACCGGAATATAGCGCGTTTCCTCGTTTTTGCCCATTAGTTGCTTGCTTGTTACTGTCCTTATCCAGTTGTCGTCCACCACTTCCAACCGCGCAAGTTCGCTGCGGCGCATACCCGTATAGAGCAACACAAGGTACGCGTGGCATGCGTCGCAATACAAGTGCTTTATGCAATAGTCTACAAGTACGCGTTCTTCCTCGTAGGTAAGCGCCTTGCCGTGCTTACTTGTAAAACGCGGCACTACAACCTTTTTCATTGGCGAAGGAAAACCCAAGTCGTCTTCGATAAGGTCAAATATGCACGTCAACGTCAAATGGTACTTGTGCGCCGTATGAAGTTTGCCGCGATCGACGTACTCGAACAAATATTGCTGCAATTCGTCGCGGGTGAAACTTGTCGCCTTGCGGTCGGCAAAACGTAAAAATAACGTGTGGTCCACTTGGCGGTCGTATTCCTTGTAGGTAGACGGTTTTGTTGTGCGCTTTTTGATGGCGAGCCATTTGTAGGCGTATTCCATAAACGTGGGCGAGTTGTCCGGCGTTACCATTGCGTCGTCCAGCGCTTGTTGGGTTAGGGCTTCGTCGAGAGCCCTGATGAAGTTTTCCTTGAGTTCCTTTGGCGAGTAGGCGCGAACGTCCAATTCGATACCTTTACGTTTCATACGCGCTTGATATGCGCCGCTTGGGAGTTGGCGGTAACGGATAATCATATCGCGCACCGCGAACATGTTTTTGTCTTTGTTTGTTGTCGGCATTTCTAATATCTCCTTTGATGTGATTTTGAAACTGCCGGCAATTGCCGCTTTGAAATTTGTTTTGGTTTTTCTTTGTAATAGCCTTTGGTAAACGTCCAACTGCCGCTGCTGCGCTTGTATTATTTGCGCGAGCGATTCGACGTCGACGCTATTGTGCGATGTGAGTTGCTTAGTTTGTTGTTTAGTTTCCTGCTGTTTCAATTCTCCTTATTTTTATTTTTGCGCGGATACTATGTTCTCTTTCCTGATGGTCAACGTTAATTGCCATATACCACAAAATCCTCCTTTATAGTATTTCCGCTTGACGACCGCAAACCGCCGATGCGTGGAACGTGTTATTCCGTTACGCCTGTTCGACGCGAGCAATGACGGGTTGCGGTTTTGGAATGACGCGCTTGCAACTTGTTCAGTCGTACGGGCGCGTCAAGTCCCTTATGCGGATTTGGGTTTTTATTTATTTTGCTTATCTTTTGCGAATTGTTGTAATTCGCTTTCAAAGAAATCGTCGTAACCGTCCATAATCTTGGCTAACGACAAATCGTGTTCGGCTGCGTCGTATAGTAAAGACTTGTAGCCTGCCTCAATAAGTTGTACTTTGGTGTAACCGTACTTTTGGAGGAAGTTATCTATTTGTTCCGCTTTCTCTCTAGGTACGCTTGTTCCCCATATCTTACACTTTGCCTTACGTTCCTCTTTGTGAGCGTCTTCGTATCTCTTGTCCTTGATTGATCTGCTTGTAGACATTGTTTTACCTCCGTTTATTGTTGCGTCGTATTTATACGATTGATTGCATTATACCACCTATCGGGTACGGAGTCAAGGGGTTTGTGTAAATTTCAGTACGGAAGGTCGTCGAAATAGAGTTCGTCGTATTGGTCGTTTACTTCGCGGTTAAAGCGTTGCTGCTGTTGTAGGTTGGTATTCTTTATTAGAGAATAACTTTGTCCGCGTTTGGCATTATACCGTCTGGATATACGTTTATAGAAGTCTTCCTGTAAGTCCGAAAAAGAAGTCAGTCCGCCGCGTTGTTTCCAAAACTCGGTATGAGATAAACGCGGTTGGTTTAGGTCATTGTGGAATGTATAAATTGGGATATCGAATTCATCGCGTAATTGCAGTTTTGAGCCTTTAGCGCTGCGTACGTTCGACATTACTTTGCTTTGCCACTGTTCGGTTATTGGCAGATAATATACGAACAGATTTCGCCTGTTCGGCTCGGTTACGGTTAACGCGCAGATAATGTTCTTATCCGTATGTAGGTAACCTATTTTATCTATTGCGTATTTGTAACAATTGATGAAGTACATTTTTATTTCGTCTATATCCGGAAAGCCCGACCAAAATTCGCGGTTGCCTCCGAATTGGAGACATTCCAATATTATATTCCTGCCCCTATTGTTGAGTTGAACATTGAGAGACTGTATTACATCTTTCCAAGCCTGTTCGGTTGGCTTGTCCATACGTTTGAGATACTTGACTGTAAACCGCTGTTCGCAGTTATGCAAGTATTCGTTTATATTGGATAATTCATTCCTCCTATGCGTTATTACCGAAATTGTAGCGTGTTTGTCCCGTACCCTATGGCTGTTCCACTCCGGCAGCAAGACGTACTTGTTCCTGTAATACTTCGGTTCTTGGTATATTCCGTTTCACCTCCTTCGTGTAGATTTTGAACGCAAAAAAATAGGTCCTCTGTTCGAGATCCTATCATAAAATTATATATTCCTCCGCCTTGTTCAAACGGAAAAAATTTTGCGCCCTATACTTTTAAGCCACGAGAACGCCCGAAATATTACTAGATTTGCAAATTTTTTGAAAAATATTTTTCAGTTAACCGTCCATATTGACAAATTGACCTATACATGATATATTATTTATGCGACACAATTTAATAATGCTCATATGGAGGACTATGCCAATTAGTACCTCTCTTTCAACCATATGGGCAAAATTGTGTCGCAACAATTTGTGGAGTGTACTTTTGGAAGTGCGTTCCGCATTGGAGCGCACTTTTTTTATGAGGTAAAATACGAATGAATGAAAAAACGCTGAGAACAGTTATGATAGTTGCATTGTGCGTAGGTATAGTTTTAATGTTGACTGGAATTATTTATTCAAGGGAAGGGTATTCGGCACCATTATATATATCGCAGGATTTCACAATTTCAAGTTCATCGTCAATGGGAACATACAATTTTACGATTAAAGGTAAAATTAAAAATAGAACGGCAAAAGAAATTAAAATATCTACTATTACAGTTTTATGTAGCGCACCGACAAAAAACAACACAAAGTATACTGCAACTTGGACAGATAGTAATATCGTGATACCTGCAAATGGGGAAATTGCTATTAGCGGAAGCGATTTGGTTACCGATGCGCCAACCGTTCGTTATGATAACGTATCTTGGGTGAAATGCTCTATTAACGGAACGGAATATTTCCTTGATTATTCTAAAGATGGAATAACATTCGAATCGACGACCGGATATCTTAAGGAAGCGTGGGCTGGGGGCATAATATGCGTCATTGCCATAGTAACGTTAATTCTTAATAAAACATTGCGAAAACATTAAATTAGGAGAAACATATGAAGTACACTGTAACTATGGTAACAATTAGATGTCCCAAGTGTGGAAAGGTCGTAAGGACATCTTCTTTTGAAAATGCAATGCAATTGAAAACAGGATCAATAATTTCAAGGAGATTATGTTATGCAAAGTAGAAACAAGACTTTTATCGTTTTAATCATTTTTTGTTTGGTCTGTATTTGCGTATTTCTATCGGGCTGTGAAGACAAATTTATTCCTGTGGTGCAAGTGGAATTCACCTCTGGGGGCGTAACGCAAACAAAAAATTCAACAAAACGTGCCGTATATCAATATTTATATCCCGTTACCGCTGATGATTATTGGTCAGTACCATATGAAGAGCACATAACCGACCAAAGCGGAAGGAAAAACAACTTAGAAACATCGTATAAAATACCACAAGAACAACAAGGAAAAACAAAATATCTCATCAAAACGACGGAATCTACAAAAAGATATTATCAGGGTTATTCTTTTACAGACGCACCTCTCTATAGTGCATATTCGTATGAAGGGATGGAATATTTAATTGTATATGTTAAAGTCATTAATCATACAACAATTGTTATTAAAGACAACGATGGAGAAACGACATATACTGTTAGTAGTTATAAAATAA
>JAMPHX010000042.1 GCA_023663205.1 Corallococcus sp.
CAAAAAAAACCGCTTGCTTAACGGCAAGCGGCGGTACATAGTAACACGGCGGCATATTGCAGCATACATTACAGCAAAAATATAGTCAGAGGTCAACTATGCCAAAACCGCTTATCTGCGACATCCCCTACCCGAAAATTTCGGAATTCAACAAAGACGTGCGCTCCGCAAAAATAATCTCCTTTGCTTACGCAACTTTGCACGGCGAACTTACAGCCACTCTTCAATACGTGTACCACTCGCACTATATGCAAAACTACGACGCTAACTTTGCCGAAACGCTAAACGCCGTTGCAATGGCGGAAATGATACACTTGGATTTGCTTGGCAAGGCAATGCTCAAAATGGGCGCAGACCCCGTATACAGACAACTTCCGCGAGAACCCGACGTATATTACAATACGTCGCGTGTAGCATATACCAAAACACCGCCCAAAATGCTGCTTGACGATATTCAGGGGGAAATAAACGCCATTGCCGATTACAAAAAAATGCTATCCTTGCTGGAAAACGAGCAGGCGGCGACGCTTATACAGCGCATAGTAATGGACGAAGAACTGCACCTTGCCGCGCTTAAAGAAATGTATCAAACATACTCCCTCCGCAATTGCAAGTAGTTTGCGACAACAAAAAAGACAGCGGCAAGCCGCTGTCTGATTTTATGTACTATTGTACGCCTTGGTAATTGTTATGCAAACAAGCCCGCATACGGATAGGACGCCGCCGTATTGGCAACGGTTATTATTGTGAACAGCAATGTGTTGACAACCGCGCCCAGCCAAGCGTTGCCCGTACGTGCGTACAGTCTTCTGGAAAAGATTGTTGCAATAACAAGTACGGGAACAATCGGGAACAGTACGATGTACCCGAGAGCCATATCGCTCTGCCACAAAACGCCCGTTGTACGGAAAGTACCGTATTGAATAAGCATTACAAGCACGATACCGAGTACGTTGAATACCGCATTGATGGCAATCGTCGCCCATTCGGGAAGATTCTTGACTTTGTAGTTTTGGTTGAATATACTGTTGATTGCGTAGAACACAAAGAATACGCAAGCGTATCTCAGCATTGTCGGAAGCATTGTGGCTACTTCGAATACTTTGACGTCAAAAGTCCAGAAGCGGAAGTCTACCTTCCAAATAGCCCAGTTGATAAATACAACCAAGTACATAAGAGCAACCATCAACGCGCCCATAAGAACCGTCTTTACAAACGCTCCGAAACCGCCTTCGATACGCGCAACGGCAAGAGGATGTTCGTCATGAGAAGCAAATTCCTCACCGTATTTTACGCGGTTGATGATGTGGTTTACCAGCCAAGCGATACCCGTTGCAACAAGCGCAAACACGCCGCACACAACCGCCCAAGTTGCAACCCAACCGGTTGTATCTTGCGGGAAGTACGTATTTTGTGTAAACAGCAAATCGGTCAATCCGCTGAGCCAACCGCTGTTAACCCATTGAATGGAGAATCCGCTGAACAAAGTAACAATAACGGCAACCACCCAATATGTAACGTGCTTTCTCGGAGTTTTGAGTTCGGGAAGAAGTTCCGTCGCTCCGACTTCGCCTTCCGTCGCTTGCTTTTTGCGCAAGGATGCAAAGCACGGCAGCGTAAGCAGCAAATCGGCAAGAGGCAGAACAAGCGCAAAGAAGCCTACAAGTCCCAAAGTGGAGAACAGTTCCTTTACCCACCAAATTTGGTTGCCTTCCGCAATGTATTCGTAGCCTGTGGGAGTGCCGAACGCAGTGTAGAAGAAGTTAACTACATATCCCGCGCTTTCCGTCGAGAAATGGTTGAGCGGGTGAATTTCATTTGCTTCGTAAATTGCACGGAACGGCGCGCTTGCCTGCGCCCCCCCCGCTACTGTTTCGACAGTTCCGTTTACGTAAATTCCGCCGTTTTTGATATCGATAGCGTCGGCTGTGTTGCCGTAACCCTTAACTCCTACAAAACTTGCAGCCGCTATACTGTGCAGGAACTGACGGCTTATCGACGGAGTACCGTCCGGCAATTTACTTGTATAGAAAAATTCGTCGTCCATTGCTTTGAGCATACCGACGGATACGTCGGAACCTGCACCCATAAACGAACTCCAACCTTGCATAAGACCCGCAGATACAAGCCCCATTTTCCCGTCGTTATGGGTCTTCATTCCATATTGATTTGTTACCCAAGTTAATTTTTCCGAACTTTCGTATTTATCGGTCAAAAGCACCGAAGCGGTTGTCATACCGCCCATGGAGTGACCTGAAACGCCTATTTTTGCAACGTCTACATACGGCAATGTTGCAAGATACTGCACAGCCTCGTATAATCCAGAAGTATTCGTCAGGGCGTCTGATTCCGAAGAAATTTCGTTGTTGCCGTGTCCGCCGCGGTCGATTGTAAGAACTACAAATCCTCTGCGGGCAAGTTCTATTGCGTTTTGCAATTGCAGTTCGCGGTTATTGAGGTAACCGTGCGTCAGCGCAACGGCGGGCAATTTGTTGGTTTCGCTTGCCGTCTTGGGTACAAACAAAATGCCGCTGGCAACCGTGCCTTTGAGAGTAAGTTCATCACCCTCTTTGTTGGTGACTTTTGCACTGTACGCTTCATCTCTCAAATCGGTGACGGTAACTTTGTATCCCGCGCTTTGTATCATAGACGCGAAGAAACTGGACAGCAAAATAAGTCCCAAAGCCGCCGCCAAAACAATCAAAGAAACTTTGTGTGTTTTGAAGTAGTTTTTCATATTTCCTTTTCCTTTTTCTATATTTCCACAGTCAAAATCCTTGACTGTCGGATTAAAATTTGTTACTGCAAACGCGCCTGACGCACTGCCTTTTCCCAACCGGAAAGTCTGCGCATACGTTTTTCCTCGTCCATATTGGGGTCAAATACACGCTCTATCTTGACGTTTTGCTTGATATCCTCTATGTCCTTCCAATAACCCGTATTGAGTCCCGCAAGGTAAGCCGCGCCGAGAGCGGTTGTTTCCACCACTTTGGGACGTTCCACCTTGCTGTTCAACAGGTCGGACTGGAACTGCATAAGAAAGTTATTTGCCGACGCGCCGCCGTCCACGCGCAAATGCGTAATAGTCGTGTCTGCGTCCTTTTGCATTGCAAATACAAGGTCGCTTACCTGATATGCAATGGCTTCCAATGCCGCGCGAATAAAGTGTTCCTTCTTGGTGCCGCGCGTTATGCCCACAACGGTGCCTCTTGCGTGGGCGTCCCAATAGGGAGCGCCGAGCCCGGTGAAACTTGGGACTATGTACACGCCGTAAGCGCTATCTACCTTGGTGGCGTATTCTTCCGTTTCCGCGGCGGATTTTATCATACGCATTTCGTCGCGCAGCCACTGGACTATCGCGCCGCCGATAAATACCGAACCTTCCAAAACATACGGCGGCTTTTGTTCGCCGTAGGCTGCGCCAAGCGTGGTTACAAGACCGTTTTGACTTTTTACCGCCGTATCGCCCGTGTTCATAAGCAAAAAGCAGCCCGTGCCGTAAGTGTTTTTGATGTCGCCTTTGTTGACGCACAGTTGTCCGAACAGCGCCGCCTGTTGGTCGCCGACTACGCCGCAAATGGGGATTTCCCTGCCGATAAACGTCTCGTCGGTTGTGCCGTAAGCGTAACTTGAAGGATGAACTTCGGGAAGCATACTGCGCGGAATGTCAAACAGTTTAAGAAGTTCGTCGTCCCACGACAGCGTGTGAATGTTGTACAGCATTGTGCGCGACGCGTTGGTGTAATCGGTAGCGAATATTTTGCCCTTAGACAAATGCCACATAAGATACGTATCTACCGTACCGAACAGCAGGTCGCCTTTTTCCGCACGGGCTCGCGCGCCCTTGACGTTATCTAAAATCCACTTTATCTTGGTTGCGGAAAAATACGCATCGAGCACCAAACCCGTCTTTTGATATATAAGTTTGTCGTAGCCTTCCTGCTTCAATTTGTCGCAATACTCCGCAGTGCGGCGGCATTGCCAAACAATTGCGTTGTAAACGGGGACGCCCGTATGTTTATCCCACACAAAAGTGGTTTCGCGTTGGTTTGTTATACCGATAGCCTCTACGTCCGCTACGCTGACGTTACCGCGTATCAACGCTTCCACTATTACCCCGACCTGCGAACCTAATATGTCGTGCGGGTCGTGTTCCACCCAACCCGTATGAGGATATATCTGTTTGAACTCCTGCTGCGCTTTGCCTATTATTTCGCCCTGCTTGTTGAACACAATTGCACGCGAACTGGTGGTGCCTTGGTCGAGAGCAAGTATATATTTCATCGGTATGTTCTCCTTAACGTAATTTATTACTTGATACTTTTTACTTCTTTGGTGACTACAAAGTCTACGCCGCAGCCGCAAATATCTTTTACGGCAATGTCGCCTATACGGACGGGCGCATTTAGCGTAATGCCGCCAAGCAATTCCAAACTTTTGAAAATAAGTTCCTTGGGGATTGCTTCGCGCGTCTTGACCGATACCATGGGGATTACTCCGCCCTTGACCTTTACCGAACCCGTAACCATACGCTTAGGGGCGGTGACTTCGTTGACGGCATAAGTTATGCCGCGCGGACAAGTGTTTCCGCAGACTTTTACATTGGATTTGTCGCTGTCGTCTACCGTAAGACGGCAGCCCATGGGGCAATTGATACAAATCATTTCTCTGCTCATTTTGCGTCCCCTCCTTCAAGTGAAATTACTATTTCTTTTGCCGATTTGAGTTGTTTGACCTGTTCGGAATTGAGAGTAATGTTTTCCATTTCGCCCGGAGCGACTACGGGACGCTTTTTGCCGTAGATTTTGACGCCGTCGGCGCAAACGGTAAGTTCTACCTTTTTGTAGACGTTGGCAACGCGCATTTTTAAGTTGAGCGGTTCGTAATTGTCATCTCTGTTGAGTTGCTGCGGAACGCAGTATCTGACGCCCTTTATTGTTGTGATTGCAACTTTTTGCGCAGCGGACTTTTTGCCTTTTATGTATTCCGCTGCGCATTTGCCCGCGTTTTCGCTTTCTGCCGATACAAAGTCAACAAGGTCGTGAACGTGCAATACGTTGCCGCATTGGAATATTCCGTCGACGTTGGTCATCATTTGGTCGTCGACAACCGCTCCGTTTGTAACATTGGACAGTTGTACGCAGGCGTTTTTTGCCAGTTCGTTTTCGGGAAGCAATCCGACCGACAGCAGCAACGTGTCGCAGGGAATAAGTTCCGCAGTTTCCGCAATGGGACGCAATTTGTCGTCTACCTTTGCAATTACAACGCCTTCTACCCTGTCTTTACCCTTGATTTCCACAACCGTGTGGCTGAATTTGAGAGGTATGCCGAAATCGTTAAGACACTGAACGATGTTTCTGTTGAGTCCCGACGAATAGGGCATAAGTTCCACTACCGCTTTGACTTTTGCTCCTTCAAACGTCATACGGCGCGCCATAATAAGCCCGATATCGCCGCTGCCCAGTATTACCACTTCTTTGCCCGGAAGATAACCTTCTATGTTGACAAGTCTTTGCGCAGTGCCCGCCGAAAATACGCCCGCGCCGCGCATACCCGCAATGTTGATTGCGCCTCTGGGACGTTCGCGGCAGCCGCACGAAAGTATTACCGCTTTGGCTTTTACTTCCGTAATGCCGTCGGCTGCGTTGACGTATGTTACTAATTTGTTATTTGTGACGTTAAGCACCGTGGACGCCAATTTGTACTCGATATTGCGCTTTTCCACTTCGTCGATGTACCTTTGCGCGTATTCCGGTCCCGTAAGTTCTTCCTTGAAGGTGTGCAGTCCGAATCCGTTGTGAATACATTGGTTGAGTATTCCGCCCAGTTCGTTTTCGCGTTCCAATATAAGTATATCGCGTTCGCCGCAGTCGTAAGCCGCCTTTGCCGCGGCAAGTCCCGCAGGACCTCCGCCTACTATTACAAGATTGCGTTCAGTCATTATTTTGTCCTCCCTTTTACCACTTGGGATTTTCCGCCGCATTTGGTAACGTCGGACAAATCGCCTCCCAGTTCGCGGGAAAGTATTTCCATTATACGCGGAGTGCAGAATCCCATTTGACATCTGCCCATACCTGCGCGCGTACGGCGTTTGACGCCGTCCAAATCTTTTGCTCCGAGCGGACGTCTGATGGCATTGACTATTTCGCCTTCCGTGACTGTTTCGCAACGGCATACAATCTTGCCGTACAGCGGGTCGGTATCGATAAGTTTTTGCCTCTCCGCATTGGACAGTTTGGAAAACTGCGGTATGCCTTTGCGGTTTGGAACAAAGTTTGCATTTTTGCACAAACCGAGTTGTTTCGCCACTTGACGGGCAATTTCCACTGCAATGGCAGGCGCGCTGGTAAGCCCCGGAGATTCGATACCCGCTACATTGTAAAAACCTTTGACGCTGCTTTCGCCTACTACAAAGTCGTTGCCGTCCTCGTGGGCGCGCAATCCCGAAAACTGCGTTATGATTGTTCTGCGCGTAAGTTCGGGCACGGTAAGCAGCGCCTTGTCAAACGCTTGATTGAGTTCGTCCGCAGTCGTTGCAACGTCGTCCTTGTCGTCCACGTCTCTTGCGGTAGGTCCTACAAGTACGTTGCCGTGCGTTGTGGGCGTAACCAATACGCCTTTGCCCATCTTGGTAGGCAATTGGAACAATGTGCGGTCGCACAGATATCCGCAGGTTTTGTCCATAAGCACGTAATCGCCTTTGCGCGCGGTTATGTGCAACTTTTCGGGACAAACCATATTGTTTATTTCGTCGGCATATACGCCTGCGCAGTTGATAACCGCTTTGGCTTGTATTTCTTCTCCGTTTGCAAATTTTACGGAAAAGACGTTGCCGAGTTTTTCAACCGACGTTACCGTATGCTCGAACAAAAATTCCACGCCGTTGACGTTGGCGTTTTCCGCATAGGCTATTGTCATTTCGTACGGCGACACAATGCCGCCCGTCTTGGCGTACAGCGCGGCAACTGCCTTGTCGCTTATGTGCGGTTCCAATGCGCGCGCTTCGTCGCCGCTGATTATTTCAAGGTCGGGGACGCCGTTTTTCCTGCCCTTTTCGAGCAACTCCTGCAAACCGCCCTTTTCCGCCTCGTCAAAGCACAGCACAAGCGAACCGTTGCGTCTGAACGGAAAATCCAATTCCTTGGCGAGCGCGTCGAACATCGCGTTGCCTGCTACATTGTACTTGGCTTTGTTGGAACCGACATACGCGTCGAAACCACCGTGCACTATTCCGCTGTTGGCTTTGCTTGTGCCTACCGAAACGTCGTTGCCCTTTTCCGCAACTGTTACGTCGCATTGATAGCGGGACAATTCGCGCGCGATAGCCGAACCGCAAACCCCCGCGCCGATGATTACAATATCTTTCATCTTTCCTCCGTTAAACAAAAAAAAGCGCCACTGCAAATACAAACAAAACACTCGGCACAGTATTTGCCGATTGCATCATTTGTATCCATGTCGTGACACTCTTTGACTCTTAGACATAAACACTTTTGTTTATTATACAGTCATTGTAACATATTCAAAAACCGATTTCAATAGTATTTTTAGATTTTTTGCGCCGATTATAATAATAATTTTTTATCGAATATAAGTTTACAATAATTTTACAAATAACTTTGCGTATTTTTCCCGACCGTCACTGCCGTCAGTTTCGGTAAGTATTTGGTCGGCAACGGCTGCGTTAGCAACAGTTGCTTATCTTCGGAACTTTTGTAACGCCGTTGCTGTTTTCAACGCAGTAACTCCAACCTTCGCGGTTTAAACTCAACCGACGCAAGCGCACCGCAACCGACAAGCGGAATTTTGCCGTAAAATAAACTTACCACAGTTCCGCTTCGGTAGTGGAACAGGCGCGCGCACCCGCCTGCAACGCGTTGGCGACGTTCTCGCGTGTTTTTACAAAACCGCCTGCAACGACATCGGTTGTTACGCGCGCTTTGAGATAGCGTATGGCGTCGTACGCAACCCCCGGCATTATTTCCACGGCGTCGGGTTTTACTTTGTTTATGTTGGCAACAGCAGTATCCATAGACTGCGAATCTATCATAAACACGCGGTAAATGCCCACTAATCCGTAATCTTTTGCCATCTTGACTACGTTGATTTTGGTAGACAGTACGCCGTCGGGTTTTATTCGCTGCGCAATATAGCGTATACCCGCTTCGTCCTTGCCCATACCTTCCGCCAAGTCAAGATGTATGTACACACTTTTGCCCGCATTGTGACAGCGCTCTACCACATCTTGAACCGTGTTGATATCCGCTTTGAGCAAAAACACGCTGCCGCTTTTGCTGCTTAACGCCTTTTGCAATTTCTTTTCTCCGCGCACTGCGCAAATTACATTTTGTTCTGTCATTATCTCTCTGTTGTTGTATATTCGGTATGCACCGCAGTTGCGGTTGTATGTACGGTTTGCCTTACATTTGACAAACAGTTTATACTATTTTATATTACTGTTGCCTCACAAGCAGTCATTCGTTAAGACGAGTAAAACCTCAATAGGACTATTTATCGGGGCTTAAAATGTTCTTTTGCAAATATGCTTATATGCGCATATCAGGCGAACTTTTGCGAAACTATTTCGGAGCCGTCCTGCAAATCGTACAGCGCTACTCCGTCGGCGTCTACGAGGCAATATGCGTGATGTCCGTCCTTGGGCAAAGCAGATGAACCTACGTTGACGCAATACACACCATCTTGCACCGTAATTTCGTTTACGTGAAAATGTCCGTACAGCAACACGTCGCCGCTTTTGAGATGCGGCACTTCGTATTTGTTGTATACGTGTCCGTGCGTGAAAAACAGACGCCTGTTAAACTCCGTCAGAATATAGTGTGAAAGAAAATCGAAATCGCTTATCATTTCGTCAACTTCGCTGTCGCAGTTGCCTTTGACGGCAATTAGTCTGTCGCTTACCTCGGACAGTATTTCCGCTACCTTTTGCGGCGCGTAACCGTCGGGAAACGGATTGCGCGGTCCGTGATTGTACACGTCGCCCAAAAGCACGAGTAAATCGGCTTTGTTTGCTTTGTATGCTTCCACTGCCTTTGCCGTCCAGTATTCCGAGCCGTGCAAATCTGTTATTACCATTACTTTATTCATTTTATTCTCCTCAGTTGCGGCAGATATTGTCTAAAACTCTACGGCAAAATTTTTTGCCGCGTAATACGGTATCGATTTTGTCGGTTTACGCGCAGTAAAAATTTGAGTGCCGTCATCGTTCTTGTTTTGTCTACTTTTTAATTGTACCATACTATGCCGCATTTAGCAACACTAACCTAATGCGCATGGCAAAATACTGACCGCTGCGCCGCAAACAATCACACGTACTCCGCAAAACTCCGCCATTGCCGAAAAAATCTTTGCCAATCAAGTTACGGATACTTTCACAATTATCCGTCGTTCAACTGGCGTTGTTATTACAGACTCCTTGCGCTTAGTATTTGCAACATATACAAAATCCGTCATTGCAGAAAAACCGTTTGTAAAGCAAGTTGCCGATATTATTTACCGATTGTTTGTAAACGGGCGTTGTACAAACGCTTAATACTCAATTTACGGAATATAAAAAACCGTAATTGCCGAAAAAACCTTCTCAAACAATGGACATATATTTCCCACCCGATTACAAGTTGTCAGACGTTGTTATTGCAATCCCCGCACACTTAATAGTTAGAACAGATAAAATCCGCAAATACACCGACTACTGTTTACACACAAAATACGCAATATAAACACACTGTATTTGAGTCAAAGTCAAATGCGCAAATTGTTTGTATCGGGAATAACGCGCGGAAAATGCGTCAATAATACTAAAAAAAAGGAGAAAACCAAATGAAACTTATTGAAAGTCAAACGTATTTAAACCTTGCGCGCGCCTATGCCGGAGAGTGTCAAGCAAGAACGCGCTACGAATTTGTAGAATACGGAGCGAGATACAACGGTTACACCGCTCTTTCCGAAATAATAGACAAGGTTGTTTACCAAGAATTTAACCACGCGCGTATGCTGTACACATATATTCAGCAGGCAGACAAAAAAATAATAGACGACATAAAGATAGACGCCGGATTTCCGTTTAAAGAAAAATGGAACTTGGAAGAAAATCTCAAATTGCTTGCCGAGGACGAAAAGAACGAAGCAAAAATATACAGAGAATTTACCAAAGTTGCCAAAAGCGAAGGTTTTACCGAAATAGCCCAATTGTTTACTATGATAGAAAAGGTGGAAAAGGAACACCAAGCGTTGTTTGAACTGCTGCACAAACAACTGAAAAACAAAACTATGTACAAAAAATCTCAACCCGTCACTTGGGAATGCAGCAGTTGCGGTTACAAACGCACTTCCGAGGAGGCTTGGGAAGAATGTCCGCTGTGCAAGGCAAAACGCGGCTATGTAAAACTTATTTTGGATTGCTGACAGACCGTACGCACAGTACAATAATATACAGACATATGGGTAGTCATATCTATACCGCGATTGCGTATTGACTTGCGCTTTGGTTAGGCGCTCGCAATATATACAGATATGTGCGTATATAGGCATATGTTTTGTTGTTACCGTAAATTGCGTTGCCTGTTACGCGACAAAACACGGTTATATGCGTATATAGGCATACGGCGTTAGGTATATCTATTCCTTTGTCCTGTGTCGATTTGCGGTTTTTGACCTAATTATGCGCAAATAATATACAAAGCGACCCAAATCGGAGTGTTTCCCGAATTTGAGTCGCTTTTGTTGTTGCCGTTACAAAATATTAGATAATATTATATATTATGCCGAGCACGGTTTGAATTTAATTGAAACACTGCCGTTTAGCGGTATACCCCGCAGCCGCGTTGCACGAAAAGCAAATCTTTTATCATTAAAATTGTGAATTTGAAGTTGTATTTCGATATACGCAAATTTTCTCGGTTTTTTAAAATCTTTAAAGGCATTTTTGTAATATCAAATCAACCTGCAATAAGACTCTACTCGCCGATGCTTACAAAAAAAAGCAGGTTTAAAACAAATCCGAATGTGTCCCTGTCCTGATTAGTTTCAAAATCAAACTGTCGTTACAAATTTTGTAAATAAGTAACCAATCGGATTGTATGTGACACTCACGCACGTCTTTATGCTCCCTCGAATTTGTCAAAGCGTGGTCGCGGTATTTTTCAGGCAGCGGCTGTTCGTTTGCAAGAAGCAATATGACTTTTTGTAATTCCGCGATATTGCAGCCTCTTTTAACTGCAAGTTTAAAGTCTTTCTTAAACTGTCCTTGATATTCTATTTTAAGCATTCAAAGACTCCATCAATGCGTCAATGCTATCAAAAGGTCCGTAAATATCGTTTCCGTTTTCAGAATCGGTTATTGCTTTTGCCGTAACGGCATTGGGAATTTCCCTTGTCACGTCAAACGGAATACCTTGTTCTGCTATTGCCTTTTTTAAATAAATGTTAATTGCGGTAGATAAATCCATTCCCAAATCGGAAAACAATTCAATCGCTTGTTTTTTTACGTCGGCATCGATGCTTATATTAGTAGATACTTTCGCCATAATAAAACTCCTTATCGTATTTTGTATACATATTCTATAATATTATATTATATATGTCAAATATTATGCGCATAATATGTTAAAATTACAACATATTATATTATTTTTAATATAAACAAAAACCGCACCGATACGGT
>JAMPHX010000043.1 GCA_023663205.1 Corallococcus sp.
TGTTCTATTTCGCCGCGCGGCGATATTGCGCAATACTGGTTGCCCATCAAAAAATTCATATTGAGTTGCCAAGACAATTCGTACGGTCTGCGCGCAAGTTGTCTTTCCGCAAAATCGCGTTTAACGTCGGCAACCACGTCCTCGCAAAAGGTCGGCGAAAGGACTTCCGCCTTACTTGATTTTGTTTTTTTCATACGTTCTCTCTCAGTGTCTCCTCATGTTTTTCTATGGCTTTTTTTATTGCGTTCTTGGGGCTTTTGGGCGTACTCATTTTGCCGTAATTTTCCAAAAGACTTTGGACGCAATCTTGGCAGATGTAAAACTTTGCCGACAGTCCCTTGGAAGGAAAAACGTATTTTGCATAGTTCTTGCAGTTTTTGACGTCGCAAGTGACGTGAAATTTGTTTTGTTCAAGCATTTTGTTCCTCCGTTGTTATACCGTTATCGTTGTTTATTTGCGACAGCATATTGAGCAATCGCGTTTTTTCTTGCTGTAACTGCTCGTCGGTCAGCGTTTCCAAATTGTCCGTCATTTCGGTGAGCGTCAGCAGCGCTTTTACCGCGGAAATATCCGGCGGTACGTGTTTGGTGACAATCTTGCGCTTTACAAGATTCAAATTGCCGTCCGATGCGGCGTATTCGTCGGTCTTTTCGCGCACGGTGTATCCCTTTGCCTTTTTTATCAAAACTTTGGCAAGCAAATCCTTGGTCTGCATTACGCACCCCGCTTTGTCAAACGGCGGCAAAGCCTCTCTTTGTCGCAGGCGACTGCGCTTTTGACGGGTTTTGTCCGTTTGGTTTCGTCGCGCACAGCACACAAAAAATAGCGCAGTTCGTCCATTGCGTGGTCGTCGGCTTTGCGCGGTTTGTCGTTATCCGCCCAAAAGTATCCTTTGATTTCCCGTATCATATTGACGCAGTTGCGACAGATAAACAAACGCGGTTTTCCTGTTACGGCGCTGACTTTGAGATAACTTTTGACGACGTTTATTCCCGCAGTCACGTCCTTGTTGACGCGCGTATTGACGGCTATGCCGTTGTCGAAAAACAATTCCGCAACGGTTTTCATACCCGACAGCGTACGCTGATTGGCGGCGCTGTCTATGTACGCTTCCAAACGTCCGCGTTTGTCGCGTTTCCAACCGAGCGCGTCGGATATACGCTTTATCGCTTGGGCGTGATATGCTACGTCCCTGCCTGCTTCGTAATGTTCAGCCACCACGTACACGTTTCCGTCAAAGTCGCGGCAGTACCAATGGCAGGACAGCGGATTGTTGAGCCCCGGGTCTATCGAAAGACACTGTTGAAACTCCGTAGGCAAATCCGTAACCGTATCTATTACGTGCAATCTGTCGTCAAACTCCGAATATACCAAGCCCGTTTGCGCCCTAAAATGCCCGTAACGTCGGCTTTCGAGGCTGTCGGCGGAAAGCGTCGAAGTCATTGCGGCAACTTCGTCGGAGTCAAGATAGGGATTGTCCGCCCATTCCATAAAACAGCACCACACCTCGTCGGAATTGCCGCTGTTGAGATATATTTCGTCATACACCCAAGTCAAACCTTTGAGCGGCGTCATTGTGCCGAAGATTTCCCCTTTGCGGTCAAGCACGCGCATACGGCACTCTTGGTATATTTCGTAGGGCGGTTCTTCGTCAAACCACACAAAGTCGAGCGATGCGCCTTGAAACTTGTCGCGTCCCGCCTCGCAACTTTTGAAGGCTATTTTGCTTTCTCCGCCGAAAACATTTGCTATTACCAAGTAATCTATCACACCGTATTCGGGCGCGGATTGACTGCCTTCCGACATTACTACGCGCTTTATCCACCCTTTGTCCAAGTACCGAAGCACCTTTTGCTGTGCAACGTCGCGCTGAACCTGCTGTGACAGCGAAACCACCCAACACTCGGCATTGGGCACATTGGGTCTGTACGGATGTATTCCGCGCGCAAGCCAAACCGTTTCCACCGCGCCGCATTCCGTCTTGCCGCTTCTGTTGCCGCCGAACACCCAACGGTTGCGCTTCAAACATTTGTGAAACTCCAATTGTTTGAGATGAACCTTCTTGCCGCGGTTGTATTTTTTGAGCGGAGAATTGCTGCGCCGACGCTGTTCGCGTTCGATGTTTTTGATTCTTTCGATTAGATTTTGCATTATTTACGATTTGTTCCCTTCCGACTTTGTCTTTTTTATTCACGGTGCGACAAAATACGCCGTTTTGCCGCCTATTGCAAGATGTAAAATGCTTTATACTAATTGGAGCGTATATTATGTACAAATTACACCGTATATCAGCCTCGATAATTTTGATTGTCATTGTGTTTGCAGCGTCGCTTTCACTGCTGTTTCCGCAGTTAGTTTCCGCCGAGGAAACCCCCGAATGGGTACGCGTTATAAGCGACGACACCGCATTTTACACAAATGCCGCACGCACAAAAATAACCTGTTATTTGGAAAAAACCTATTATTTGAAAATCTTGTCGAGAAACGGAGATTTTTTGAAAGCGGAACTAATGGATAACAGCGACGGATTCCCCAAAATAATCGGTTATGTCGCGGCAAATCAAGTGGAATTTTGCAGCAAACAACCGTCGGCGCCCTACTACCCGAAAAAAACCGTCACAGTTTCGGCAAACAGCGCCAAGATATACTTTTCAGCCCTGTCGTCGTCCGAAGTGATTGTTACCGCCACCAACACGCACAAAATGAGTTATTACGGCAGTATCGAACAAAACGGCACGTTGTGGTATTACGTTTACTACAACGATGTTTTCGGCTATGCGGAAAGCGGCAAATTGACCAATCCCGACATTGCTCCGCACCCCACTCCGCTTGACACGCCGACGGTCGTGCCGCCGAGCGGTAAGCCCGACACTACTCCTACGGAAACCGACGTTTCCGCATCGGCAGGCGAAATACTGCTTATCGTATTTGTCGTGGTGCTTGCAATAGGTCTTACGCTGACGCTGTTTATTCCCCCAAACGGCAAATCGCGGGACGAATACGGCATTGACAAACGTATACGCTAACGGTTAGACGCATACAGCGCGGCGCACTGTCTGAACCAATCCTCGTCATACCCGTCTTTGCTGAGCAGGTTCTGAAACCTGCAAAGCGCGGCGCGGCTCTTGCGGAATAACGTGCGTTCGCTTTGCCCGAAGCGCTTGCATATGCGCTGTTTGTTTATGCCTTTGGTGTGCCACATCAAAAGCAGCAAACCTTGTTTGTCCATCTTTTTGAGGCTGGCAATCGCGCTTTGCCTAAGTTCGTATGCAACGTGATACCGCTTTGCGCATTTGTACACATCCTCCGCATCTTTGAGCACGCCCGCGGACACATAACCTCTGTAACAATTGTGCGAGACTATTGCTTTGTGCAATGCAATCTTTTTGGCGTGCTCGGCATATTCTTTGATAGCGCCGAGATTCTTCAACAATGCCGTATAGTAATTCATTTTCAACTCCTTTTTGTCCGATTTATTTGCAGGCGCAATGCGCCTTCGACTTTTGAACGTCACCATCATATCAAACCAAATATGACATACGCCTGTCATATTTGCGAAATGACTGCCAAAAAATTAGAACATTTGTTTGATTTTTATACAAAATACACTATACCGAGATTTTTTGCAACCGAAATCGCCTAAATTTTTGAGTAAAATTTTGTCCGACCGTACAAATCGGGCAAATACGGCGCGAAACTATACGGAAAAACATTTGAAAAATAACAAACTATTTGATATAATATTATTTATCGTAGATACGGCAACCGCGTTTTTGTATTTTGCTTGCGCGTTTGCTCTGCATACTGCGGGCTGACAGCGAGTAAATAGCCGACGCGCGCGGCAAGTCTGCACGCAAATAGCGTAATACGCCCCATTGCGCGTAAAAATACGGCGCACGCAGGCGAATTACGCTTGTAAACCAAATTCGACTCACGTAAAAGAAACACCCATTACAAAATTATTACAGAGGCACCTATGAAGAAAAGACTTACATTGTTTGCACTTGCACTGCTTGTTGCTTTGACGGTTATTGCGCCTTGCGCCGCTTTTGCGGAACAAGCGCAGACCGACGCCGCGACGCAGCCAAGACAAACCGCAACCGACATCTATCTTATTGCACCGTCGTCCATTGCGGCTGCGGACAACTTGCTGTTTGTCGCCGACAATATCCCCGATGCTCAAAGTATGCTGCACGTATTTGACGTGTCGGGCGAACCGACGCTGCTGTACACAGAGCAGTTCGTCGGAGAAATCACTCGGGTAAAATACTCGGGAAATTTCCTGTTTGTAGTGCTGAAAGACAGGTACGAAAAGTACGAAATACAATCAGACAACACCTTGAAACTTGTAATCAAACGCGCCATTGCCGACGTTGTCGATATTACATTGCTGTCGTACAATCCCGATAACGCCGACGAGGACAGGGAAGTTTTCGGCACTGTCGACGGCACCGTATACACGCATTTTAACGGTTCAGCCAACTCGATACGGGATTTGGAAGGACAACTGTACGCTTGCATATGCACTGCGGACAAAACACATGCTTATTGGCTTATTCACCAAGGCGGCACTGCTTATTACCGTGTTGCCCAACGTATCGGCGGAGATACGACATTTACAAATGCCGAACGCGTGCCGGAACACGCCGCCGCAACGGGCATGCTGCTGCTAAACGGCGACGTGGCATATTACGGTCCCAAAAAAGTTACACAAAACGGCAAAACGGTAATTACGTCGGAAAGCGATTCCGACTTTACCGCCGTATGCTCGTCGGAAAACAGCATATATGCCATTCAAAGCGACAAAACGGTAGCCAAATGGACACTGGAAGAATCGTCATACGTCAAACAGGATTTTGCCATAGGCAGCGACACCGTCAAGTTAACGCCGCCTTCTTTTGCGGAAATAACGTCATACACGTATGTGACGGCAGTAGGCTATCCTTCCAACATTATTTACAAAACCATCGATGCTTCCGACAGTATCGAATCAATAAACGACGAAACTTGCGAAAAAAATTACATTGTGCTGGGTTACCCTGACAACAACTCCGACTACTACTACGTAATGTTCGGAGATAAATTCGGTTGGGTAAGAAAAACAGCGGCGAACATCGAAGGCGAAACAAAAATTACAATAAACAACACCGCCGTCAGCGACCAAACGGTAACTTACACAAGCAAATTGACTTCGGCAAACAATGTGTTTGTTTACCATTTGCCCGTGCGTTTGGAAGATGCTACGCCCGAAAGCAAGTATCTGCGCGACAGTTTTACGCAAACGGCGCAAAAAATGACGGAGGTTACTCTTTGGCAACAATTTACCGCTACCGACGGGTCGGAGTGGTACAGAGTTTCCTATATCAGAGAGTCGCAGACAAAGTACGGATTTGTACGCAAAAGTCAAGTGGGCGCAAAACAGGGCACTGTTTCTTCGGGCGAAATAGAATTGGACAAAACAACGCCGCGGCTCAAAATAAATGCCACTCTGTTTGACAGCGTATGGATTTACATTGCGGAAGGTATGGGCGAAAACGACATACTGTACAATGACGAGGGACATCAAATCAAATTGGAAACGGGCACTGTCGTAAACGTGCTTAAACGCTCCGACAACGCTTCGCGCGTGCAAGTTGTCAATTCCGACGGAACCAAACATATCGGCTGGGTTTCAAACAGATATTTGATAGGTCCCGATTCTATGACAACCAATGCAATAGTCGGCATTGTGCTGCTTACCGCCGCTGTGGCAATTGCCGTTGTTGCAGTGATTATTTACCGCAGACGCAAAAAGCACGATAGCGGCGAAGCGGTAATCGAATTGGATACAACCGAGGAAGAATAGAACATACCTACTCTGATAAAATGCACCTCTCCCCAAAACGGTTTGTTTGCCGTCGGGATTTCGGGGTGCATTTTACAAAAACAGTTTTTCCTTTCAGATTCCCTACAAATTGTAATTTACATATCCGCCCGTCATTGCGAGCCATTTATTGACAAAGCAATCCGCAAGTTTCGCCATTGCATTAGAGTTTTGCGTCGACTTGGATTGCTTCGTCGCTTCGCTCCTCGCAATGACGAAGCAAAGTAATAAATTATCCTTTATCTTTCCGCCATAACATATAAACAAAAACAAGTAACGCGTAATTCCCTATATGCAAGGCAACAACGCCTATTTGATTTGACGGGGAAGTATATTACGTAAGTCAATACGCGACTTTGCTTCTTTTACGTCGTATGGCGGACAAAATGTCCAAACACTAATCTGCCGAGGAGATACTTATGCTTAGAGTTTGCACGCAAAACGAATTTGAAAAATATATCGACTTTGCATACGCGCTTGCAACAGACCCGACAAAATCCGGTTATCCTTCTTACAGCGACGGAATAAAAACCAAAGAAATGTTTGTTGCGCGTTCCAGAGAATCGTTCTTGCGGGACACGGAAGAAATCCTTCTTTTTGAACTGGACGGTAAAATAGAAGGTTGGATACACTACTACTTTCTTCCGGAAGATAATTACTTATCAACCGTGAGTTTTAATATCGCTTCGCATACAGAACAAGCCTTGTCGGAGTTTCTGCAATTTGCAAAATTGAAATTTGAAGGACATGATTTGTTTTTGGGTTTCTCGACAAAAAACAAACCTGCCGTCGAATTTTTATCGAATTGCGGATTTGAATTGATAGAAGAAGATAACAACAACACAGGTTTACTGAAACAATATAAGCCTATTTCCGTTAACGGCGGAATTGTCCGTATAACAAAAGATAACTTCGGCAACTTCCGAAAGATTCACTGCATAGCGGAAGACGGTATGTATTGGAACTCGGATAGAATCTACGACAGTATCGACGATTGGGTTATTTTCGTAAAAATGCAAGAGGGAGATACCGTCGGCAGCGTGTACTATAACACCGTCGACGACGGCTGGTTTGAAATTTTCGGAATAGATTTGAAAGATAACGTCTTTGACGAGATAGTCGTCCGCGAACTTTTGGGAATTGCCATGAACACCGCAAAAGATACTGGCGGAACATACATGACGTTTTTCTGCGGAGACGAAGAACAAAAAGTTGCCGACAAACTCGGTTTTACATTGATAGACAAATACGTATGCTACAAAAAATCACTGTGATATATTGGAACTATTCAAGCAAGTACGCCGCATTGCAAACAAGTAAAGAGCGAAGAAAATTCTTCGCTCTTTTTAATTTCCGTAAAAATCACAATTTTACGCAGTCCGCTTTTGAATAAAACTGTATTGCGTCAAATAAGCGTGCGCAGAGTTTCAGAATCGTCGTCCTCGCACTTATTTTCTTCCGCATCCTCCACTACCGAAATCTTGCTTACGGATACTTCGTAAGCGGTACGCGTTTCCACTGTTTCGTCGTCAAGCCGCTTTTGATACTGACGCGATTGAACGCGTCCCACTATCGAAATGTGTTCGCCTACCGCAAGCGTCTTGGCAAACCTTGCGTTGCGTCCCCAAGCGATACACGGTATGTAGTCGCTTTTGTTGTACTGTCTGTTGACTGCAAGCAAAATGTCGGCTATCTCGCGCGAAAAGGGCGTGGTACGGAATATCGGCGGTTTGCAGACATATCCTTGCAGTTGTATGTAATTGGGATTGACGTCCGCTTCCGACTGCAAAACGTCGCGTACAAACACAGTAAGCATAAGTTTGCTTTTTTCTCCGACAAGTTTGTTGTAACTTCTAAACTGACCTTCCACCGCCACTTCGCTGTTTTCGGCAAAAGCGCCCTCCGACATCAACCTTTCGGACACCACTATGGGTATGTAGTCGGCAATATCCGAAAGCCGTTTTACCGCGAGCGTCACCTCGTAAAACTTTTCGCCGTACACCTCGTGTGAAAACTGCGGTTTGGTTGTTACCTTTCCGTAAAGCGTCACGTAATTGCTATCAATGCGTTGTGTGTTCATATATTTTCTCCTTCGGACATCAGATGTCTTTTAATTTGTGGTTTTGCGCTGCGTGCCTTGGCTGTCTACGATAAAACCGTCTTTGTATATCAGTTGCCCTATCGGCACAAATTCCAATCCTTTGTCTTGCGCGCATTGGAATATGGCAGGCAATGCCTCTACTATGTGGTCGCTGTTGTTGTGACACAAAATAATATCTCCCGCGTCCATTTTTTGCACGCGCTCGACTATCTGCCGTGCGGAAAGTCCCTTCCAATCCAGACTGTCCATGCTCCACTGAATAGTGTACAGTCCCAATTCCTCCGCCACAGTCAATAATTGATTGTTGTAATCGCCGAAGGGCGGACGGAATACCTCTACCGGTTTGCCGCATATGTCAAAAATTTTCTTGGAACTGACAACAAGTTCGCTTTTGACTTTTTCTGCCGATAACTGGGACATCTTGGGGTGAGTTTGACTGTGCGTGCCTATTTCGTGACCGCGTCGGTCAATTTCCCTCACCATTTCGGGAAACTTATCAACCCAAAATCCTACCAAAAAGAAGGTGACTTTTACTCCGTACTCGTCGCAGACATCCAATATTTTTTGTGTTTTATCCGCGCCCCAAGCGGCGTCGAAACTTATCGAAAGCCGTTTTTGCCGAGTATCCACTTTGTAAACGGGGATTTTGCGATTTTGCGCAACTGCCATAGAATACCCGCCGATACTGCCTGCAAGCAGCACCGCTACCAAACAAACGGCAAGACATATCAACGATTTTTTCATATATCTCCCTGCGCCGCACAGGTTCAAACATAATATACCATATATATTTGCGCAAATAAAAATGATTTTTGTCGCATTTTGAATATATTTGGCATTTGTTCCGTTTGCGGCTGTTTAGATAACATATGCCGCAAAATACAATTTGAGAACAACCGCCCTAAAACGCAAAACCCGACAATACCTCAGACGTTTGACGTTTCTATCAATTTGCCGTTTGCAAGCAGGTATTCGTCCATGCAGATATTCTTTGCAAAAGTCTGAGTCTTGCGTATAGAGTAATCACTGCAAACATCGTGCTTACCGCGCATATGGTTTACAAGTCTGTCGCACCGCAAATTTATATTGCCGCAAGCAAGCGTAACGTCAAATGTGTCGCTGTCGATAACGCGCACGTCAAAAATTCTGTCCGATACGTCTTTGCTCACCGCCGCGCCCTTTTCCTCGTACTCTATTACGTATCGGTCGGATTTAAGTTCCCGCGCAAAAGTACCGAGGTTTTTGCAGCAAACCCTATATGTCGCCGCATCCGCAACAGACGCCACGTTTACGTCCGCCAAATACGCCGCAACAAACCGTATGCCTTCACAGGAAACGGCGTTGAGCCGCCCTAACATATCGGGTTCGCATTCCATCTTGGCTGCAACGTACTCTGCGTCGCTTTCCGCGCCCAAAGGCAATGCCGGCGAAAAATACAGTTCCATATGAGGATTGAATCCGTTGGAATAACTTACGTTACACTTTGCTCTGCGGAATATATGCGTCATTGTCCGCAAAGTATCGGTGTGTCCGGCAAACGCCGACGGAAAGTTTTTTTCGTATTTGAAAATCAACATTTTTTGCCCTCCGCCGCAACTTTTGCGTTACCGTGCGTGTCTTTGCAGAATCCGCGTTTATTGAGTCCGCAGTTGTTGCACTGTTTGCTGCACGACGGTGTAGTTTGTTCCTTGTACGCCTTTTCGCGTTCGCGCAGAAGAAAACTTTTGTCAACGCCGACATCTATGTAATCCCACGGCAAAAGAGCGTCCGTAGGCTTTGCTCCCACCGTTTGAGCGACGTTTACGCCGTTTTTTTGAAAAGATGAGCGGTAATGTTCCCAATCGAAATACTCCGACCATGCGTCGAACATAGCGCCGTTTTTATATGCGTCGTACAGACTGTCGGCAATATCTCTGCCGCCGCGCGCAAGCACCGCTTCGGTAAGCGATGTATTGTAGTCATTGTATGAAAATCCTATGCCTTTGGCGCGCAAATTGTCGGCAAGATAGCGTTGACTGTCGCGAATGTACCGTTCGTCGGCAAACGCTTCCCACTGAAAGGGCGTAAACGGTTTGGGAATAAACGTAGAACACGAAACGGAAATACGTACATCCTTTTTGCCGCGCTGTTTGCGGTACAGGTTTTTTATCTCCGCGGCAAGATTGTATATTCCCTCCACGTCCTCTTGCGTTTCGGTAGGCAAACCTAACATAAAATACAGTTTGACGGACGAATAGCCTTCGTCGAAAGCCTTTGTCAATGCACCGAAAATATCTTCTTCGGTGATGTTTTTGTTTATTACGTTCCGCAGACGCTGACTGCCCGCTTCGGGAGCAAACGTGAGCGAACTTTTGCGGTTGCCCGAAACGTATTTGCCGTCAAACCTATCAAGGCGCAAACTCGGCAAATTGAGTTGTAACTTGTTTTCCTTGGCATAGGGCAGCAATTTGTCGAGCAAATCCGACAATCCGCTGTAATCGCTTGTGGACAGACTGTTGAGCGACAATTCGTCGTAGCCGGTGCTTTCCACAAGACGCCGACACAAATCGAAGGCGCTTTGCACGCTGCGTTCGCGCACGGGACGGTATATAATGCCCGCTTGGCAAAAACGGCAGCCGTTTGCGCACCCGCGGAAAAGTTCCGCAACCGCCCTATCGTGCACCAACTCGATATTGGGGACAATCTGTTTGTCGGGAGTAAATACGGTATTCAAATCCGCTTCGACATTGCGGCAGACTTTTTTGCCGCCGAGAGAAACCACATTTGCGCCGTCGGTTTTTATGCCCTGCAACGACGGTACATATATGCAATCGTATGCGCTATGAACATACTGCAAAAACTCGCGTTTGCTTGCACCTTTTGCTTTCATCGACTTGTAATCTTCCATGATGGCTTTCCAAGGAGTTTCGCCCTCCCCCACAAAAACCATATCGAGATACTTGTACATCGGTTCCAAATTGACCGCGCACGGACCGCCCGCCGCCACTATGGGGAAGTCGTCGCCGCGCTGTTCGGACACAACGGGTATGCCTGCAAGTTCCAACATATAGAAAAAGTTGGAGTAGCACAGTTCAAACTGCATCGAAAACCCCAAGAAGTCAAAATCTTTGAGAGGTTTGTGCGTTTCGAGGCTTGCAAGGGGGCTGTTTTGGGATTTTAGGTACTGCGCGTAATCTTTCCAAGGCGCAAAACAACGCTCGCACACAACGCCGTCAAGGCTGTTGAACAGGTAATACAAAATACGCACGCCCAAATTGGACATACCTACTTCGTAACTGTCGGAAACGCATATGCAAAAATCCGCTTCGCGACGTTTGGATGTGTTTGCTGAGCCGTATTCTCCGCCGCCGTAGGCGTAGGGCTTTTTGACCGCATCGGTAAACTTTGTCAATTGTATTCTCCCGTTATTGTTTTGCCATTGTAGCAAACAGCGCGCCTACCAAGTTAAGTTGTTTGCCTGTCAGTATTT
>JAMPHX010000044.1 GCA_023663205.1 Corallococcus sp.
AGTCTATCTGGATCTTCGGCGGCGACGGCTGGGCGTACGACATCGGCTACGGCGGCGTGGACCACGTACTTGCAAGCGGCGAGGACGTAAACGTACTTGTACTGGACACCGAAGTTTACAGCAACACCGGCGGACAGGCAAGCAAATCCAGCCCGATGGGCGCAGTAGCCAAATTTGCCGCGGCAGGCAAACGCGTAAAGAAAAAGGACCTCGGTATGATGGCTATGAGTTACGGCTATGTATACGTCGCGCAAGTCGGAATGGGCGCAAACCAAGCGCAACTCGTAAAGGCTCTGTGCGAAGCGGAAAGTTACGACGGACCGTCGCTTATCATCGCTTACGCTCCCTGTATCAACCACGGTATCAATATGGGCAAATCGCAAGACGAAATCAAACGCGCGGTAGATTGCGGTTATTGGCAACTGTATCGCTACAATCCCGCTTTGGCAGAAGAAGGCAAGAACCCCTTTACTTTGGATAGCAAAGAACCCGCGGGCGATTACCAAGCGTTTATTACAAGCGAAACGAGATATGCAAGTCTTATGAAAACCAAACCGCAAGTTGCGGAAGAACTGTTTGCAAAGAACGAACAGCAGGCAAAAGAAAGATACGCCAAGTACAAATCGCTTGCCGAAACCAAATAACATAGGTTTAATCTAAAAATAACGCCGGTCGGAACATTCCGACCGGCGTTTTGTTATTTCCCGATTTAATACAAAAAACTCTTGAAAATTTTCAAGAGTTTACAACGCATCTATATTTGAAATTTGAATATGCAACTGCATTTGCCGACTTATCAAAGCACGTTTTTACTTGCGTCAAACGTCTTGTTTTGATTTCGTTACGGTACGGCTATCCGCCGCAAAATCCGTATTTTATCCGCGGTCTCTTTTACGTTTCTTTTTGTACTTCTTTTGATATTCGTCGTCGTACTTCATACGCTTTTCTTCACACGCAGCAGCCTCTGCCGGCGACATTTTGGCGTACTTTTTGCAAAATCCGTATACATCTATATATACAAGCGCGGCGCACAACAGAACAAACACTGCCCCTATCAACGAAATCACAGCCATTGCGTTTACGTAAATTCCGTAACGCATATCAGACGCCAGCACCATTATCGAAAACACCGCGGTAACTACGGCATATACCAAAGAGTAAATGTAGTAAACCAACCTCTGTCCGTTGCGCTTTGCAAAAGTGGCAAAATCCTTGTGCGTGGATTTTTCTATCCTTGTCATACGCACAAGCAACAGCAATGCCGCCGCCAAAGTTACCGCACCCAACACAACAAGAGCAACGGCGCCCGAACGGAACTCCTGCGCGGCAGTTGCCGCATACATAGAAACCGTCACAGCGGATATTATTACCAACAAAGTAGCCAAACAACAAAAAAACGTCGCTACCGACAGTGCTACTCTTGTAATACTTCTTCCCATATTTCTTCTCCGATTGCGCAAAATACAATTACGCTTACACTATTGTAAACCATTTACAGCAGTAAGTCAAGTTTTGCAATTTCCTCAACTGCAAGATTTAACTTTGTAGTTATACCTCTTTGCCCGAAACTCAATCTGTACACCGTTTCGGCGGGCAAAAACACGTACTTGTTATTAAAAGACAGCGTATAAAACATACCGCGCTTGAAACTCAGTGTTCGGTTTCCTTCTATATTTACCGTAATAGCGCCGTTGTCGAAAACAAATTCCGCGCTGCCTACGTCGACAAACTTGTTTTTTACGATTTTTTCGCAACGGCAGTCAAGTTTGAGTACAGCCCCCCCCGATGACACCTCTTCGGCTACGGCATTGCGCTGCCATGCGTACCACTGCGGCACGCTTGAAAACTTTCCGCTAAGCACTCCGAACTTGTCCATTGTTGCAGTCATTCCGCAGCAATCGCATTTGAGCGTATTGCCGTGCGCCGACATTGAAAAGTCGCGTCCGCACTCGGGACATTTGTACAATATACATTCCAGTCCTTCGGTCAGCGTTGCGGACGATATTTCTATGCAGTTTTCGCGTTGGTAACGGTAATCGTCGTACGTAAGGTTTTGTACAATGCGTTTGTAGATTTCCTCAACCGAAAGCGTTTGCGTTTCCTCGCGAGTTACGGCAAGTTTTGCAGTGACAGTAAGCGGAACTTTGCGTTTATCCTTAGCCCACCGAGGCTTGTGCAGATAACTACCGTTAAAACATACCGTAACAAGCGGCACATTAAACATCTTTACCAACTTGGCTATACTCGGCTTTATTTGGTTTGCCGTACCGTCCACGGATAATTTGGACTCGGGATATAACACTACGGGGCGTCCTTTGCCGAGTATATACTTTACATCGCGTATAAGTCCCGTATCTATCGAAAACTGTTTTTTTTCGATTACTCCTACATAATCCAAAATATTGCCGTGCTCTGCAAATTGCGTTTTACTGGCAATATACGATGCGGCATACTTGGGATACATCATCATTGCTATGCCGCCCACGTCTGCAAACGAAGCATGGTTTACCGCTACTATATACGGCGGTTTTATGTTACGCAGCGTGCCGTCATCGACAAACGGAGCATACTTTTTAAAGTAGCCTTTGCCGTAAAAGTTTATTCCCAACCGCACTGCAAATTTGTTTGCAAGTCTTGGATTTTTCCGTTTGGTCATCACGCACCTATCATATGTTCGACAAAAATTTTGATACCGACGGCAATAAGTATCGCTCCGCCGACTATCCCCGCATATCCTTTGAAATACTTTGCCGCTTTGCCCACAAAAAGTCCCGCAAAACACACCGCAAACGTAACGGCGGCAATTACTGCTGCCGAAACAAAAACATTGACGTTTACCGCAACGGCAATGGTTATACCTACTGCCATCGCGTCTATGCTTGTTGCGACTCCCTGAACCAATATTGTGCCAAATCCCAATGTTTTGACGGAACTTTGCTCTTCTGCGCCGTCGGAGGATTTTTTGCCGGAACGCAGTTCCTTTGCCGTTTCGACAATCATTTTGACGCCCAATATCGTCAAAAGAACCAATGCTATCCAATGGTCGACGGCTTCTATGTACCCTTCAAAAAGCATACCCAAACCGTAACCTATAAGAGGCATTATTCCCTGCATAAGTCCAAATACCGTCGGCAGCAGCAACTTTCGTTTGAACCCGACGCCGCTGTATGTCAAAGCGTCGGAGACAGTCACGGCAAGCGCGTCGGCAGATAATCCTATTGCCATAGCAATCAAAGTCAACGCTTCAGTCATTTTGTAAATTTCCGTTAAAATTTATTTGTTCGGAAAGCATTTTGCGTTCTCCTTTTACTGTATTGTCGTGACGGCACAGTTCGTACGCGTCTGTCAAGGTGCGCTTCTCTCAAACAACCGTATGAAACTTTGCAAGCGACATTTTCGACAACACGGGTTTGCTTAGTTTACAGTTCTATTTATCCGTGCAGCATTAAACCTGCATATTGCGGTATAAAACTCCTCCGCACCCGATATAAAGCATTTCGCAAGTTCCGTGGAAGTTTTCCATACAAAACTCCTGCGCGCGTAATATAAAGCAAGGGCAACCCCAAGCGGGTCGCCCGATTTGTCAGTTTGATTCGCCCCAAGTGTGCGCGTCCGACGGTAACATACCGTGTTCTATTGCCCACTCGCGAATATACTCGTTTGACTTCAAATATTCCAAAAGTTCGGTAGTTTGTTTAATTTGCCCGTTTTCCACTTTGATAAGCGCTTCCAACCTTGCGACTTCCGTTTTGAAACTTGCCAATTGGTCCAACTGCGTAATAAGTATTGCAGCAAGCATCACAACAACCAACGCCAACGACAGCAGCAAAAATGTAAGTTTTTTATTCAGAAATATCTTTCTCATTGTCTTTCCCTACCTTTGCGGTAAAGAAATTATACAATGAGCACATCGCTTTGTCAAGCGCAGTATACAAAGTTGCGTAATACGCCAAACATCCCAGCCCGAACGCAATAGGAACATACGGACGGAAAATGCCGTAATTTATTTTGAGATTAACCGCCCACACTACTGCAAACGCCGCACACGCATAGACAGATTCTGCAATTACACAAACTGTTTTTACGAATTTGCCTTTGCACATCTTTATACCGCAAACCAACTGCAATCCCAGCGATGCGCAAAATCCCGTCGCAACAAAACAGCAAAATACTCCCATCTGTCCGTTCATTACTTAAACAGCCCCTTAAACGTCGTTTTTTGCCTATCGCGGGAATGGTAAACTACGCTATCCACGCCCTGCGTAATAAGGGTAAGAGTACCCTGTTCCACATCCAACTTGCTTACGGTAAGTTCCCTGCCTTTTACCGTAACTTTACCGTTGTCGACAGTAAGCGACGCTTCCGTTTTGCAAACGCTATCGACATTGACTACGCCTGTTACAATGACGTTTTTGTCGCAATCTATTTTAAGCGAATGTCTTTTTTGATTGGTTTCCGCCATAACACGCTCCTTACCGCTAAGATATGCAAATGCGTCTTTGGGTAGAACGCGCCGCGGCAAAAACCTATTTTTTTACTTCTTTATCCGAGCAAAATCTATTCCCCAAGTAGTGCCGTCTGCGCCGTCCATAACCGAAATGCCGCGTTCCGATAACTCTTGACGAATAGCGTCCGCAACCGCCCAATTCTTTTCCGCTTTGGCTTTTGCGCGCAACTCTGTTTTTTGTGCGATTTCACTTTCGGAAATTCCGAGTTTTGCAATATACTTTGCCTTCAAACTATTGACAAACTCGCCGTTTTTGGCTCCGAACAATCCCGATACGGGATAGATTGCGTCTATTACCGCAACAAGTTCTGCCGCTTTTTGTTTTTTAACTTCGCCTTTCAGTTTGCCTATTTCCGCAAATATTCCGAACAACTCCGCCAAGAACAGCGAAATATTGAAATCGTTTTCCATTGCTTCCGTAAACTTGCGCATATACTCCGACTCGGCAATGTTAACCTCGGCACAATCCGCCGTAATTTGTCTAAACGAATCCAACGCCGTGTAAAACTTGTACATATGTTCTTCCGCCGTTACGAGTAACCCTTTGTTTATTTCCAGCGGCGATGCGTAATGATTGGAAAGTATAAGGAAACGGAATGTTTCGGGGGCGTATTCTTTGAGCAAATCTTTGAGCGTTACAAAGTTGTTCATCGATTTACTCATCTTTTGTCCGCCTACGGTAATAAGTCCGTTGTGCAGCCAAAAGTCGGAAAGAGCGCAGCCGTTAAGACATTCGCTTTGCGCAATTTCGTTTTCGTGATGAGGGAATATCAAATCCTTTCCGCCGCCGTGAATATCTATTGTATCGCCCAGCACGTATTTTATCATTGCGGAACACTCGATGTGCCATCCGGGGCGGCCTTTGCCCCAAGGGCTATCCCAACCGAACTCGTCGGAATTTACGCGTTTCCACAATGCAAAATCCAACGCATCCGCTTTGTTTTCATTTTCCTCGATACGCACGGAGTTACGCATATCTTTGGTATTGCGGTTGGACAACTTGCCGTACGCGGGAAATTTGCTTACCGAAAAATACACTTCTCCTTCCGTAACATAGGCATAACCCTTTGATATCAAACCTTGTATAAATTCGATAATCTGCGGAATATACCTGCTTACGCGCGGCTTGACGTCGGCGTCCCGCGTAAGAATTTTGCTCATTATTTCGTCCGTTTCGGCAATACGTCTGTCGGAAAGTTGCAAAGGAGTAATGCCCATTTGCGCCGCTTGAACAATTATTTTGTCGTCTATGTCGGTGTAATTGCGGACGTATTTTACATTGTATCCTTTGAACCGAAAATACTCGCTAATCATATTGAAAACTATCGCCTGACGCGCGTGTCCCAAATGAGCGTCGCCGTTTAGCGTAATACCGCAAGCGTATATTTTGACTTGATTTTCTTCCAACGGTACAAACTCTTGTTTTTTTCTTGTAAGCACGTTGTAAATTTTCATATCGCACCTTCCTTAAACCTAACCGACTTGATTTGCTCAACTGCAAGCGCATACGCGCCGACGCAAATGACAAACGCACAATCGGCAGGGATTATTTTAGCACAAATTTATGTTTATGTCATTCAACGACGCGGCAATTTATTGCAAATATTTGAATGTTGTGGTAAAATTATAAAAAATACGGAATACCTATTCCGATTGTAAGAGGCTTACTGCAATGATTGACATCAACTTAATACGTAACGACGCGCAAGCGGTAAAAGAAAGATACCTCAAACGCGGCAAAGACATCGATTTTACGGAATTTTTGAAACTTGACGAAGAAAGGAAATCGGCAATATCTCAAGTGGAAAAAATGAAAGCCGAGAGAAACCGCGTGTCGGCGCTCGTTCCGCAACTCAAAAAGAAAGGCGAGGACGTTTCCGCCACAATTGCCGAAATGAAAACGCTCGGCGACCAAATTGCCCAAAGCGACAAACATCTTGCGGAACTCAATGCTCAAATTAACGACTTTTTGCTTCGCCTGCCAAATCTGCCCGACGACGATTTGCTTGCGGGCGGCAAGGAAAACAACAAACCGATAAGAACTTTCGGGCAAAAGCCGCACTTTGACTTCACCCCGAAAAATCACATAGAACTGTGCGAAAGTTTGGGACTTATCGACTACGAACGCGGCGCAAAACTTGCGGGTAACGGCAGTTGGATTTATACCGGCATGGGCGCACGCCTCGAATGGGCGCTGCTCAACTACTTTATCGACAGCCATTTGCAAAAGGGTTACGAATTTATGCTTCCGCCCTATATGCTCAACTACGAATGCGGCTTGACGGCGGGACAGTTTCCCAAGTTCGAAGACGATGTGTATCAAATACAAAACGGCGAAGGCAGAAAGTTTATGCTGCCCACGGCGGAAACGGCTCTCGTCAATTTGTACAGAAACGAAACTTTGGACGAAAAAGACCTCCCCAAAAAGTTTTTCGGTTACTCCGCGTGTTTCAGACGCGAAGCGGGCAGTTACCGCTCGGAAGAACGCGGAATGATACGCGGACACCAATTCAACAAAGTGGAACTGTTCCAATACACCACTGCGGAAGGCAGCGACGCTGCTTTTGAAGAAATGGTAAATATGGCTTGCGGACTCGTAGAAGGGTTGGGACTTCATTACCAACTAAGCAAACTTGCGGCGGGAGATTGCTCGGATAGCATGGCACGCACATACGATATAGAAATATACATACCGAGTATGAACATATACAAGGAAGTTTCCAGCGCAAGCAACGCGCGCGACTACCAAGCGCGCAGAGGCAATATGCGCTACCGCAACTCCGAAAAGAAACTGCAATATATGCACACTCTTAACGCCAGCGGACTTGCGACAAGCCGCGTGTTCCCCGCGCTGCTCGAACAGAACCAAAACGCCGACGGCAGCGTAACAATCCCCGAAGTATTGAGAAAATACCTCGGCGGATTGGAAAAACTTACTCCCGTAAAATAACAATACGGTCTTACCAAACATCTCAATAGATTTTCGCAATATATTTTGCGGCAAAAATGTCCGGCTTTGTTTGCAGGACATTTTTTACGTATCGAACACTTACAAGTCAATGCGGCACGGGTCAACGAATATGCGCTGTTTGGCAAGACGTTTATTCCACGTTTTTCGATATTTAATTTACAAATAAGTTAGCGGCATTTTACGCTTTTTCAAAATGCTTGACTGCGTCATAATGTCTATTTATCGCGGTGTTTTTACTCTTTTAAATACTTTACGCCGTCATTTAGGTATATTGATTGCGGCATTTTACGCTCTGCTCGCTATACTGAACTTTACACTATATGCTTAAAATCCGGTATCATCAAATGAGGTATATAGCGCAAAAGTTCGTCTACAATAGATAACTGTGCGTGCGCGCTTTTGTAATCCTTGGCCTTTACGTACGAATCTGTTTCCGCAACGCGCAGATTCAATTCGTACACGTCTATGTGAGGCAAAAGCAACTCGCTTGTTTCGCGCAAATCCAACCATTCCTTTTGAAATTCTTCAAACTGCTCCTCTGTAAGAGTTTCCGCCTCACAAGCGCTCAAAAGTATGTCGCAAGTTTGTTCCAAACCTTGGTAACGGTTGTTGAGAACTACCACTTCGGCTATCCCGCACCCCAACACAATTATCAATGCAACAAGGGCGGCAACCATGTTTTTGTTCATTTTATCAGTTTATCTCCTTCCAAATCTTTGTAGACTATTGCCCTGCCCTTAACTTGCAGCGACATACGGTTGTTTTGGTCGACCGTCAGCAGCGCAACATTTTTGACCTTGGCGTTTGCCTTTCGCAACTGTTCGACAATTACCGATTTATCTATGTTGTTGCGCTCGATATCTTCTTCATCCCACTTGCCGTCTGCAATTATCGGCACGGGAAGCGTTTGCTGTTTGTCGGAAACCTCCTTGTTGGCAACCACGGTTAACTGTCCGTTTGTTTCCATTATTCCGTAATCGACTTCCTCTATCGAAAAGTGATTGGTAGCCCTTAGCGCTTGCAGCAAATCCGATACTTGCATATTCAACTGTTTAAGCGCGTACAGGTTGACGCCCGATTTGTCTATTACCATTACGGGTTTGCCCGATATTACGCCTTGCATTTTGCTGTTTTTGGAAAGCAGCAGTATTATTTGATGTATTACAAACATCGTAAGTATGGCAACGATTCCAAAGGTAACGGGTATAGACCTATCCGCCATAGGTATGCATGCAAGTTCGGAAATTACAAGCGTAATAACCAACTCAAAAGGTTCCATTTCGCCTATTTGTCTTTTGCCCATAAGTCGCATTACAAACAGCAGCACTGTAAAAAGTATTATTGCTCGCAAAAATATAATTATCATACCAATATTTTGAATAGGAAAACAAAAAATATACACCCGCTTCAATTTTGTTGACAGCATAGGCGTAATAAGTTAATCTATTATTACAAATACAGAGTAGGATTTCGAGCGTAAAGTGCCGCGTGAACAGGGAGTTGACGCGCGGACGAAAGCAAATAGCATTGCTGCGGTTCGATTTCCGCATCCCGCTGCTTACAAGGTTTGTTTAGGCGTATTAGGGGCGTGACCGTCCCGACGATGCGCCTACTGTCGATTGCAAACGCTTTGCGCTTTGGCGCACGGTCTTTGCCGATACCGCTTCTCCTTTGTGTAGTTTGCGTGCTTTCTGTACTGCGTAAAGGAGTTTTTTTATGGAACAATTTAGAACCTGTTTTTGCAAAGGTTACTGGGAAAGCGCTCTTGCGGAATTCAAGCGATTGCGCTCGGTAGTAGTATGCGCATTGTTTGTGGCGCTGCGCGTAGCCGTCAAATCGATAAAGATACCCATAATGCCGGGACTTTCGCTGACATTCGACTTTTTTGTCAACTCTCTCGGAGCGATGATTTACGGACCTCTGCTCGGGCTTGTGGGCGGAGCGGTAAGCGACACGATAGGCGCCGTGCTGTTCCCTTCCGGACCGTACTTTTTCCCGTTTATTTTTGTGGAAATGTCCAGCGCGTTTATTTTCGGTTTGTATTTGTACAGATGCAGACTTACAACGCTTAGAGTAATATTGGCGCGCTTTTCGGTAATTGCCTTTTGCAATCTGTTTTTAAACACGCTGTGTATGTACTGGTCGTCGCAATATTTCGGCGAAGCATTCAAAATGCTTACTTGGACACGGTTTGTCAAAAACCTTGCATTGTGGCCTATCGAAAGCGTAATATTGACGTTCTTTTTGGGGGCGGTCGCGCTTCCGCTTGCGCGCTCGGGTTGGATACCCGCCTCCAACGGCAAAATAAAACTTGCCAAAGCCGATATATTACTGTTGGTAATCTTGGCGGTTGCGGCAATACTGTTTAGCATAGGTGCAATACTGCTGTGGCAGTATCTCAAAAAGCAGGGCGTATAACGCCGCGCATACTGTCCTAAATCGCTCGCCTGTATGCCTACCTGTACCGCATTGACTTTATATTAAATGTGTGTGTATTTGTTAAAAGCAAAATGCCCATACAAATCGCACAGAACTAACAATGCGCACTGTATTGTATAGGATTGACGCACTGCTTATTTTCTGCAAATACACAAACATCTCGAAACGCAAATGTTTCGAGATGTTTTTATTGTAAAACGTACGTCTTGTATCAAAGCAATGCGCCCAATATCAGCACTACTATTACAAAATACAAAACAACTATGCCCGATAAAATTACCCCTATTATATTACAAACAAACGCCGCCGTAGTAACCGAGTCGGTGTTTTCCTCTTTACGTAACTTTACAGACATATTGAGCCCGATTATCGTACAGACCAATCCGCCGATTCCCAAGAAACTCCAAACAAAAAAGGCTATTGCCGACAAAGACAAGCCTACAATACCAAGCACCAAAGCCGTAGTTCTTTTACCTTCCATAATTCTTTCCCCCGTGTGTAATACATTGCATCATCGATAGTAGCATACCACACTTACCCCCCCCGTCAAGCATTTTGTCTTATTTGCTCATACAAATTATTTCAAGCAATATATACAAACAGCCTACAAAAACTCTATCAACTGTTTTGACCGAGCATTTACAATAAATTGCAAAACTTTACAGTGTTTATGACTGTTTGACAAACCCGTTTAACACCGTACGTCTTAGGCAAACCGACGCAAAAAATATGCGCCTCGAATCTTTACGATTCAAGACGCATACAAAATCAACAAAATTGTATTGCTGCTTTATTCTTCTATCTTTTGCACTTCGTCGGACGGTATTTCTTCTGGTTCTTCCTCACCGCGTTTAGCCTTATCTTTTGCGGAAACGGTTATATCTTTTATGTCGTATTCGCGTAATTCCACATCGCCGTTTTTGAGGGTAACGCGTGCTTTTATTTTCTGCTTCAATACATCTCTGTCCTCTACCACCGCCTTGCCGTCTGCGGTTGTTATTTCCGAACCGACCTTTGGCATAAAGCGCAATGTTTCCGCGTAATATTCGTCCTCGTACTTCAAACAGCACATCAATCTTCCGCACAGTCCCGATATTTTGGTGGGGTTTAGCGAAAGCCCTTGATTCTTTGCCATTTTGATAGATACGCGTGCAAATTCGCCGCCGCAACTGTTGCAGCAGCACGGACGTCCGCACGGTCCCAAACCGCCTTTGAGTTTGCACTCGTCGCGAATACCTATTTGACGCAACTCTATGCGGGCATGAAACTGACTTGCAAGGTCCTTTACCAAATCGCGGAAATCCACTCTGCTTTCCGCCGTAAACGAAAATACTATTTTGCTTCCGTCAAACGAATACTCAACATCTACAAGTTTCATATCCAAGTTGCGCTTTGCTATCTTGTCCTTGGCAATTTTCATTGCATCGGCGCATTTTGCAAGATTTTCGGCGTGCTGTTTGGCGTCCGCATCGGTTGCTTTGCGTACGACGGGTTTA
>JAMPHX010000045.1 GCA_023663205.1 Corallococcus sp.
CAGTTCCGAAGTGTTATTTACGTGAGGTCCGTTGCAAAGTTCCTTGGAAAAGTCGCCTATCGAATACACCTTTACCACTTCGCCGTACTTATCGCCGAACAAGCCTATCGCCCCTGTTTTGCGCGCTTCTTCAAGCGGCATTTCCGTACAAGTGACATTCAATTTGTTTGCAATAGCCTCATTGACGAGTTGTTCGGTACGTTTGATTTCCTCCTCGGTCATTGCGCGTCCGAAAGAAAAATCGAAACGCAGCCGCTCGGGAGTAATATTGCTGCCCTTCTGCGCGACCTCGTCGCCCAAAACCCTGCGCAGAGATGCCTGCAATAGGTGCGTTGCCGTGTGCAAGCGAGTGGTCGCCTCGCCCGTATCGGCAAGACCGCTTTTGAATGTGCCCGCTGCGGTTTGTCTGCTCTTTTCCTGATGTTCGGCAAATGCCGCGTCAAAACCTTCCTTATCTACCGTATATCCGCGCTCGGCGGCAAGTTCGACCGTAAGTTCAAGCGGAAATCCGAAGGTGTCGTACAGGCGGAATGCCTGCTTGCCCGCAAGCGTTGTTTCCGCTACATAGTCGGCGTCCTTTTGCAACATAAACGCATTTTTTCGTTCGATAGAAGAAATGCACTTTTCAAACTCTTTCATACCCGATTGCAGGGTGGCTTGAAACTTATCCGCTTCCTTTTGTATTTCGTCCAAGATGTATTGCTTCTTCGTTACAAGCAACGGATAATCTTCACCGTAGACTTCTTCGATGAATATACGCGAAACATTGAGCAAATCGGCGGTTTGAAGTCCCAGATTGCGCGCGTAACGTATTGCGCGGCGAAGTAATCTGCGCAGAATATAACCTGCGCCGACATTTGAAGGTACTATTCCGTTGACATCGCCTATAAGCATTGTCGCAGTACGTATGTGGTCGGCTATTATGCGCATTGCTTTGCGCGCGTCGGCGTCGGCGTCGTAACTTTTGCCGCAGGCTTTTTGCAAATACTCTATTGCCGGCAAAAACAAATCGGTTTTGTAACCGTCGGTCAGTCCGTTGAGAAACGCAAGCAGCCTATCCAAGCCGAACCCTGTATCGACGTTTTTGCTTGCAAGCGGAACATAACCCGACTCCGTCTTTTTGTACTGCATATATACGTCGTTGCCAATTTCCACATACCTTCCGCAATCGCAATCTAAACCGCAGTTTTCGCCGCATTTTTCATCACGGGCGGGGTAAAACCACTCGTTATCGGGTCCGCAGGGCGTACCTACCGTACCTTCGAGTTCCCACCAGTTATCCGACTTGCCTTTGTAGTAGATATTTTCTTGTTTTATTCCCAAGGATTTGAGCAAAGACGCCGTTTCCTCGTCGCGCGGCGCACTGTCGTTGCCCTCGAATACTGTGGTACATATTTTGTCTTTGTCGAATCCGAACACTTTGGTCAAAAGTTCAAAAGACCAGCGGGTTTTTTCCTCTTTGAAATAGTCGCCGAGGCTCCAATTGCCCATCATCTCAAAAAACGTAAAGTGCGAAGCGTCGCCCACTTCCTCGATATCTACCGTGCGCACGCAGCCCTGAACGTTGCATAGACGAGTACCCTTGGGGTGCTTTTGCCCCAGCAAATAGGGCATAAGCGGCTGCATACCCGCAACATTGAACATAACCCCCGTGCTTCCGTCGCCAATCAGCGAAACCGCGCCTATGTTGACGTGTCCGCGTTGTTCGTAAAATTCAAGCCATTTTCTGCGTAACTGTTTGGATGTAAACTTCATTGCAGTACCTTCTTTTTGTAGTTATAAATAACCGCACTATGCGGTAAATTGTATTATTTGCGCAAACCGCACTGCCGCAGGGCGTGTGTCGGCTACTTATTGGCAATGCAATTACCTTGACTGCACTGCGCAGTTTCTATTATATACATTACTGTAAACTTGTCAAATCCATATGCCCGATATAATGACAATTTGTGCAAAACACGGCAATATTCGGTTCAATTTTATTTAATTGGGATTGCAAGGAATTCTGCTTGCCGAAATTACGGTTGAAAACACCAATATAATGACAATAAAAAATCAACTTTGTAAATGCGCCGTGATGTTAAACGCCGCAACATACGACCGACATCAACAATCGGGGAGGATTGCCAACAACGAGGAAATACCGCACTGCATTTACAAATCAATCGATAATGCGTAACAGGATTTTGCCCGAAAGCACTTACATTGTTTGCCTGCAAAATAGACGCATTTGGAAATACGCCGTCAAAAATAATCGGGCTGTGCGAATAAGGCAGATAATGCAATACCGCACAGTGTTTGTAAATTAGTCGATTTCGTAACAGGATTTATTGACCAAATTACGGCAAAGCAAAACGCTTGAAACATACATTTCAAGCGTTAGATTACTTTTATTTCCGCATTTTGCACATCACGCGACAAAATCGTACACGTATATCTTCTGAGTTATTGCTTCTTTGCTTTGACTTTTTTGGCTTTGGCAAACAGCGAGAACAGCCAGAAGAACCAATAAAATGCAGGGATTAGATACAAGCCGTATCCGACGGCATATATGTCCGAATGGAACATTGCAAGCGACTCGGAGCCTTCCAGATTGGCTATTACAAGCAATACCGTCGCAACCGTGGTAAGAATAGCCAATATCAAATACAGTATGTTGGTGCCCTTTTGCTTTTTGCCTCTGAAAAGCCTTATTACGGCGCACACAAAGTGAACTACTACCGAAAGCGCAAAAATTCCTACAAGCGACAACAGCGTTATGCTGAATACATCGGGAGTAAATCCTTCGGCCTGCATATTTTCCAAAAACGCCGTCAAGAAATCAACCGTACCCACATACACAAATGCGTCGGGGGTCGAGGAGCCTTTGTCCACAAGCAGCGAAACCGGCGCCAAAAATTCCGGTTTCATATTTGCCATACCTAATATCAAATATGAAAACAACAACAAGAATATCAACGAAAATACCGCAACTATTCTGCCGCCTTTGAAATTGCGTTGATTTTCCCCCACCGCGCCTTCGGCGGCTGCGACTTCCTCGGGAAGCATCGGTTCAGTGTAGCGTACCGTAGCAAACGAGTAACCGCAGGTACATTGATTTTGTTCTATGGGAACTTCCTTTTTGCAGCGCGGGCAAATCTTGGTTTGCGCGCCGACTTTGAGCGTTGTGCCGCACGTACGGCAGAAATTGGATATGCTCGAATTGACCGTATGACACTTGGGACATACTACCGGTTCTTCCGGTATCTTCAATTGAGAACCGCATTGGTAGCAATACTTGGCCGACAAAGAGTTTGCCGTGCCGCATCGCGTACAAATGTTGAAACTATTTGAGTTGTTCACTTACAACACCTCCGTTGTCGGAATCTCTCTTTTCACCGCAATGGGTGCAAAAATCGCTGTTTTTATCGTTGATGTGATGACAGTTGGGGCAATTCCAAACGCCGTCTACGCTATCGGGCGATACTCCGTCAAAAGACCATTGACACTTTGTGCAAAACTGCGCGTCGGCATCGTTTTCCGCACCGCAATTGACGCAGTAACGTACCTGAACTTCCATATCTAACTTCAAACCGCAGTTGACGCAAAAATGTTCTTCCAACCTATTGAGAGCGCCGCATCCGTTGCATATTTTGAGTTTGCCGTCGGCGTTTTGCAAGAATGCCTGCTTTACTACGCCTTTGCCCAATTGCTTGGTTTCATGAATAAGTTGATAATCGTCCGAACGCGCGTTGGCAAGTTCGGTGAAACAGTAACTGCAATACGGGTTTGCGGGCAAATTGGGCGTTCCGCAATGAGGACATACCTTGCGCCTGACCACACGGTGTTCCTGCAAACGCGATACGGGCGTTCCGCATTTGTAACAGTAGATACTGTTTAGTCCTATTTCGGCTCCGCAGTTGGGACAGGTTGTGTGTTCCTTTGCCGCTTCCATTTGCGAGTCGGCGTAACTTTGCTGCAATTCGTTGCGCAAATCAACTGCGGCAAGAGTATCCGCATCGTCTGTACCGACGTTTTCTTCCAACGGGGCGCCGCAATTGATACAGTGCGTATAACCCTTTCCGTTAGACGCGCCGCATTGAGGGCAGGTTAACTCGTCCGAAAGGTCAAAAGAAGCCTTGCCGCAATTACAGCAGTATTCCGCGTCCGATTGATTGATTTCACCACAATTTTTGCAAATTTTCATATCAACGATTACCTGTACATTAGTAATTTACGCCGTTTGCGAAAAAATAACCGTCGCAAACTATATCACGTCTTGTATAATAATATACCATTTCGCAACAGTTGTCAACAACAATTAGCAATTGCTACTTGACGTTGAAACTGTCTTTTAGCCCCACAATGCGGTTGAACACAAGTTTTTTTGCAGTGCTATCCCTATCTACCACGTAATATCCTACGCGCATAAACTGAAAACGCTTGCCTACCTCAGCACTGCCGAGCGACGCTTCGCATTTGACAATCTCGGTAATCATACTGTTTGTGTTGAACCTTTCTGCAAAATCCGTAACGCCGTCCGCAGCGTCTGTGAGCAAACTTTCTATTTGACGCGCCTCTGCATCCAAAGCAGTCGCCGCGTCAACCCACTGTATTACGCCTTTGACTTTTACTCCGCTGGTATCGTTGCCGCTTTTGCTGTTTTCCACTACCGAACACTTCAAATACAGCACGTTGCCTTGGCTGTCCGTAACCGCTTCGTCGCAGTGAATGATATATGCGCCTTTGAGTCTGACGTATCCGTCGGGACGCAATCTGTGATACTTGGGCGGGGGCACAAGCGCAAAGTCGCTTGCGTCTATGTACAATTCTTTGCCGAAACTTACATCGCGGAACGACGGCGTTTCGTCGTTGGGATTGTTTTCTATTTGCAAAGTTTCGCTTCCCTCGTAGTTGGCGAGAACTACTTTGAGCGGATTGAATACCGCCATTACGCGGTCTGCCGTTTTGTTGAGATTGTCGCGGACGCAAGATTCGAGGTAACTTGTTTCCACTTCGCTGTTGGCTTTGCTGACGCCTATGCGCTCGCAAAAATCACGCAGCGCTTCGGGCGGATATCCGCGCCGTCTAAGCCCCGAAAGCGTCGGCATACGCGGGTCGTCCCAACCCATTACTTTGCCTTCTTCCACAAGACGCTTCAAAAAGCGTTTGGACATAATGGTATTGGTGACGTTTAGACGAGCAAACTCTATTTGCTGCGGTTTGGGGTCGGGGAACTCGCATTCGCGAACCACCCAATCGTACAGCGGACGGTGGTCTTCAAACTCCAACGTGCATATGGAGTGAGTAATGCCTTCGTGAGCGTCCTCTATGGGGTGCGCAAAGTCGTACATGGGATAAATGCACCATTTGTCGCCAGTGTTGTGATGTTTTGCGTGAAGCACGCGATATATTACGGGGTCGCGCATATTGAGGTTGGGGCTTGACATATCTATTTTGGCACGCAGTACCTTTTCGCCGTCGGCGTACTTGCCTGCCTTCATTTCCTCAAACAAACGCAGATTTTCTTCGACGCTTCTGTTGCGGTAAGGGCTTTCCGTGCCCGCTTCGGTAAGAGTTCCGCGCGTTTGACGTATTTGCTCTGCGCTGTAATCGCACACGTACGCTTTGCCCTTTTTGATAAGTTTGACGGCACACTCGTACATTACGTCAAAGTAATCGCTGGCAAACAACAACTTGTCCCACTTGAATCCCAGCCACTTGATATCTTCCTCGATACTGCCGACAAACTCCTCGTCCTCTTTGACGGGGTTGGTATCGTCGTACCTTAGGTTGCACTTGCCGCCGTACTTCTGCGCAAGCCCAAAGTTGATGCACAGACTTTTGGCATGCCCGATATGTAAATACCCGTTGGGTTCGGGCGGAAACCGAGTGTATACGCCCGTTACTTTGCCGCTGCTTAAATCGTTTTCGATTATTTCTTCGATAAAATTTTTACTTTCCATAATTACTTCTCCGCTTGGATGAACTTTATTGATTACCCTCTTGCGCGTCGGCGTCGGAAATATCCGTTTCCGCTCTGCTATCGGCACTGTCGGCGTCGGACATAATGAATTCGCTTTCGCTATTGCTTTCGTCCGTCATTACGATATCTTTTTCGGGCGTTTCCTTCTTGACGGGTTTGCGCGCCGGTATACCCTGCGACAGATAGTCGGGGTTTACAAACCGCACGTTGGAACCTATCCATTTGAGCGGAATCTTGTCGGTTTCGCCGTTGCGGTGCTTGGCGACAATCAAACTGACGTCCTCATTGGATTTATCCTCGGTGTTTTCGCGGTGAATAAACATTACTATATCGGCGTCCTGCTCTATTGCTCCCGATTCACGCAGGTCGGAAAGCACCGGCTCGCTTGCGCCCTCGCCCTTCGACTTGATGTTGCGTATTTCCGTGTCGCGCTTCAACTGCGAAAGCGCAAGCACGGGAACATTGAGTTCCTTTGCCATTATCTTGAAAGAACGCGTAATGTTTGCCACCTCGTTTTGACGGCTTTCGGCATCGCGGTCGCTTTGCATAAGTCCTATGTAGTCGACGACAATCATATCGAGTTGCTTTTGCATTTTGAGTCTGCGGCACTGCGAAAGAATTTCCGCAGGACGCACGTTGGGGTTGTCGTTGCCGTACAAGTGCATTGTTTCGGAAATAAGGTTGTTGGCTATCTGCAATTTGTGAATATCCTGTTCGCCTCTTTCCAAACGTCCGCTCTTTATGTTGCCGAGCGGTACGCCCGACATTGCTGAAAGCAGCCTTTCGAGCAACTGTTCGTTACTCATTTCAAGAGAATATATCGCTACGTGACCGCCGTTTTTGGCAATGTTTTCCACAATATTCATCATCATTGCGCTTTTGCCGCCGCCCGGACGCGCCGCAAGGACGATAAGTTCTCCGCCGTGAAACCCGTTTGTCAAGTTGTCAAGCCTTCTGAAACCCGTTTCCAGACCGTGGAATTTGTCGGGATTTTCGTAACGCTCGGTGATTTTGACAAGGGTACGCGCCGTCTGCGTGCTAAGTTCCACCAAGCCGGATGCGGAGCCCTTTTGCGATAACTCGAATATTCGCTCCTCGGCATACGTAATTGCGCTTTCGCTGCTGTCGGTACTGTACGCGCGTTTGGTAACTTCGCCGCAAATATCGATGAGGCGACGCATTGTGGAAGCGCGCTTGACGATTTTGAGATACTCCTCGAAGCGCGCCGTACCCGGCAAGGCGTCGTTTAGCAAAGTTATGTAATCGATATCTCCCACCTGCGCCAATGTTTTGTTGCGGCGCAAAGCGTCCACTACCGTTGCAAAGTTGACGGTGAGGTTCTGCGCCGAAATGCGCTTCATTGCGGCAAATATTTCTTGGTGGTTTTTTTGATAAAAATCGCTTTCCTCCAATTGCGAAATTATTTCCAACTGCATATCGGTGTTTCGCAAAATACAGCACAGAAGATTGCGCTCCGACTCGACGCTGTTGGGCAATGTCACATAAGCCTGTTGTGTGTTATTATTTTCGGGCATTGTTATTTTCTCCTTAGAATGTTAAGCCTTGCCTGCTACTAATTGGTAAATCAAAAATCCGATATATCCGCCGTATATCACAAGGCACGAAATACCCTGCGCGCGGTAGGTGCGCTTCTTGATAATGACAGGAAGACCCACAATGGCAAGCACTGCCAATATAAACGCTACCGTTACTACCGTAGTAAGCATTTCCTCAGGTAAAATTTTGAGTCCGCCGCTTATGCAGCCGCTTCCGCCCGTAATAAGTGTGGCGTTAAGTATGTTTGCGCCTATTACGTTGCCGAGAGATATTTCCGTATTGTTCTTTTTGAGAGAGGTAAGTGCCGTTACCAACTCCGGAAGACTCGTGCCTATGGCAACTACCATAAGCGCGATAACCGCTTGCGAAACGCCTAATTTGGTGCAAAGTCCGCTTACCGACGACACCATAAGGTTTGCTCCGACGGCAATGCCTGCCGCCCCCAAAACAAACAGCAATATCATAAGCCACGCTTTTTTGTCGGCATATTTGGCATATTCGTCGTCATCTTTGTTTGACGCTTCCTCTGGAGAAAGTTCGCACTCGACAGACTGCATATTGCTTTGACGCTTGTTATCCCGCAGCGCGGTTGCTATGTTGTAGGCAAAGTATCCTACGCAAATTACAATTAGCACTATGCACTGCCAAAGTTTTACTTCGCCGAATATACTGAACACCAACAGCAATACTACCGAACCGAGCAATATCAGGTATTTGGGCATAAACTCTTTGCGCCCGACTTTTGCGGGAGACGCAGTCATTGTTATGGCAAGCACAAGCGATGTATTACACATTATGCTTCCGAAAGCGTTACCCACCGCAATTGCCGTTCCGCCGCTTGCCGACGCCGTATATGACGTAAAAAGTTCCGGCAATGTGGTTCCGAGCGACACTAATGTTGCTCCTATCAACATCTTGGGCATTTTTGTTTTGACGGCAATCCATATTGCCGAATCCACAAACTTATCGCCGCCGAAAATAATAAGCATCATTCCGACGATAAGCGCGCCTATAAGCAAAAAGACGTTACTTTCGCCGTTTAAAAATGCATCGAACATTGTTTCTCCTTTGTCTGCGCCGAGTTTTTGCGCACATATAAAGTATTATACATTTTTTTTGCTCATATTGCAATGGATTAAACCCAAGTTTTCGCCTAATATATTGCGTGAGTGGATTATATTTTGCGTGACTGCTGACAAAAACGAAAGTTCATCGAAGCAAATGCGTAGTCGCAGTTTTTCCGCGAGTATGCTTTTGCAGCATCTTTGCACGCTTGCAAGCGGCGTCCGCAAAGTACCCGCAATAGGCGAGAATTATATCTCCGACGTTTCCGCAGGACGCTGTTTTGCACCGCGCGCAACAACCTTATCTACCCTTTTGTAGACGTTAGCGCGTATGCGTTGTTTTTTTACGAGTTTGCCGCCGTCGTAATACAGCAGATACGATTGACTCTTTACATAGTCGCTTCCGCCTGTTACCACTTTGGTTTGGTCGTCGTATATCAGTTCCGGAAAATCGCTGCCAGCAGTAACATATACCGTTTGATACGGCACGCGCTCGACTTCGATGCTTTGGCGCACTATCCTGTACTTGTTCGGAACTCCGTACACGGTAAACGTAATCTGCCTATCGGCGGACGAAGCGTCGATATAAAGTTTGCCGCCGCTGTCATTTGTAAACTTCAAATCCGCAGTGCCGTAACTTACCATAGCGTCAAACCCTGCCGCAACGTATGACGACACCAGTGTATGCTGGTGCAATTCGTCGGGGCTGAGATTGGCAAGGAGAAGCGCATTGTACAGCGTTGTCGAAACCTGACACACGCCGCCGCCTACGCCCTCGACGTATTTGCCGTAGGAAATTACCTTGGCATTTTTGAACCCGTTTTTCTCCGCTCGGTCGCCTACCGTGTCGTTGAAAGAAAACTGCGCGCCTTCTTCCAAAACCGTACCTTTTATCCGTTTGACGGCAAGCGCGACGTTGTGACTGCGGTTTGCTCCGCTACTTGCATACGATGTGGTAAAGACTGCCTTTTTGACAACGGTCTTTTTGAGGTCGGCAACGCTGACAGCCTTTATTGTATCAACCGGTATTTCGATGTCGGTTTGTCCGCCGAAAATAGTTGCAAACAACTTATCCTCATTTACCTTGCGTCCGTTCCTGCCTTCGGTAAATACAAATTTGTCATCTTTTTGCGGAGTAAACTCAACGGTTGCATCTACCGCTTGACGGTTGCAATGCGCTTCTATATCGTCAAGCAGACTTTTGAATCCGCAAAGCACGTAGCAGACGCTTTCTCTTGAAGTAAAACCGCTTTTTACAAGACTGTTTACGTAATTGCATTTGGCGTCAAGCCCGTAGTAAACCTTGCGTGCCTCTTTTTGGTTTGCCGTAAGGTTTGTCAAATTGGTTTCCAAATTGTAATCCCAAACTTTGTCGCCGTAATGCAGACGCAGTTTTACGTTCCACGGCTTTTCCGCATAGGCGTTTGTCCCCAAAAACAAAACCGCGCCCGTCATAAGAATGACAAGCGCAATTGCAAATGTAAGTTTATATTTTATTTTCATACTTTCAGTACCCTTTCGGCGAATTTCGTAAGCGAAAAATCTTTGCTGCCGATATCCACGCCGTGCATACTGTCGTGATAGTCGCTGCCGCCGGTGATTGCCAACTTGTATTTTTTCGCCATTTTGCCGTAAAATTTGCGCTCGGCGTTAGTATGAGTAAAATACTCCGCTTCGATACCTTTTAGCCCGATTTTCACCAACAGACGCAAAAAGTTTTCAAACTCGCTTGCGCTCATACGCAGATATTTGGGATGGGCAAGCACGGCAACGCCGTTGAATCTGTTTATCAGAGATATTGCTTCTGCGGGAGTTAACCGCTTGACGTCGGCGTAACACGGTTTTCCGTTGCCTATATACAGTTCAAAAGCGTCCGCAACGCTTTGACAGTAGCCCTTTTTGACCATTTCTCTGGCTATATCCGGTCTGCCTACGCTTTTGCCTTCCTTTTCCAAGGAGGACAAATCTATCTCCATGCCGTGCTGTCTGAGTTTTTCCGCAAGCAATACGTTTCGGCGGTTGCGCAAATCGGCAAGACGACATATTTCCGCGGCAAATCCGTCGGCGGAAATATCCATTCCGTACCCCAAAATATGCACTTCCATACCGTCCGACACGGTGGAAATTTCTATTCCGATAATAACTTTGACGCCAGACCTATCACCCTCGGCAACCGCATCGACTACGCCCGATACTGTATCGTGGTCGGTAAGCGCAATGCAGTCCAAGTGTTTTTCTTTTGCACGACGTACTATTTGCGCGGGAGAAAGTATCCCGTCGGAACAGTTGCTGTGTAAATGTAAATCGCATTTCATAAGTTTTACCCGTATTTGTAAATTACCGAGATAGTTATCGTTATCTCTGCAATCGGTTATATAATAAGTATAACATATTTTCCGTCCGTTTTCAAGGTTTATGCGTAATTTTACTAAACTGTCGAACGGTTTTTGTGCTTGCATTCCTACCTACTAATCTTGCAATTTCTCTGTAACTTTTGCCTTTTTTGTAAAATTCTCGTATACAACAACGCTCTTCTATGGTAAGATGATGGTAGTTCATATAAATGCTCCTTGGTAAGAAACTTGTTGC
>JAMPHX010000046.1 GCA_023663205.1 Corallococcus sp.
ATTTGACGGCAGACCAAGTAGAAGAAGGCGGTATTGTATTTATCTTGGTAAGCGGTTCTGCAAAAGGTCTTGGCGGAAGCACAGAATTTACGCAGGAATCTGAAAACGCAAGAGCGGAAGCGTTTGCGACTGCTGCTCAGGAAAACAAACTTAAAATAGTTGTTTTGCACACAGGCGGTAGTTCTCGCCGCGGCGCATTAACGGACGGTTTCCTTTCCAAGGTGCTGCCCCAAGCAGAACTTTGCTTGGTAGTTAACACAACTGCAAACAAAGCAAACCAAGACGGATTCTTCGATTTGTACAATCCTTACTTTGCGCAAAGCGTTACAAAGATGGTTGATACAATGAAACCGTTGTTCGAGGCTGCTGCGTAATTTGACAATTATGAAAAAAGTAAAGTTTTTGTGTCTGTGCATGGCTCTTTTGATGCTGTGCACGACGGCTTTGCTTGTCGGTTGCAATCCCAATCATATATGCAACAGCGTATGCGAAAAATGCGGCAAATGTACATCCGACTGCACTCAGTGCAAAGATAAGTGTACCTGCGCGCCTGCAAAGGAGCGGTGCAAAGTCCACAAGGACGCGGACGGTAACGGCGTGTGCGACGTTTGCGGCAATACGCTGACGCCCGTAACATACAGCAATTGGAAAATAATGTCCGATATAGGCAGTCTGTACGAAACTACCGTCCACAAATACGAAACTGCGCTGGAAGGTCCGACGGTAGTAATCGTCGGCGGTATACACGGCGACGAAAAGGCAGGTTGGACGGCGGGACTGCGTTTGGTAGACGATTTGAAACTTGCCGACGGCATTTGCGGTACTGTTGTGCTTATACCGCAAGCCAACATCTTGGCGGATACTCTCGACAAGCGTTACGCAGGTCAAGGGTCGTCGGGCGTCTACAAAGGCGTTACGTGCAGCGACCTCAACCGCGCGTTCCCCGGCAATGCCAAAGGAACGGTAACGCAAAAAATCGCTGCCGCAATAGTAAAGGTGGTGGAAGAATATTCGCCCGATTACGTAATAGACTTGCACGAATCCCGCGCAAGTTACTCGGACGGCGACCAATATATATTGGGTAACAGCGTAATTTACAGCAACGGAACCACTGCGTTTTTTATGGATGAAATGCTGCTCAATTACAATGATATATATCGCAAGCCGAGCGAAGAAGAATTTGTATTTTATACCAACCCCAAAACTAACAGTTTCGATTGGTATTTTAGCGATAGATACCCCGATTCGGTGGTGTTTACCGTAGAAACTAACCGCGACATCGAAGGAAAACACGGTAACCAAAGCGACCTCGAAGTTAGGGTCACACAGCAACTCAACATTTTATCTGCAATGTTCGATATGGCATGGCAGAGATAAAATAAACAAGGAGGAAACAATGAAAAAGAGTCTAATTTTGATACTTGCCGTTGCATTGTGCTTGTCGGTATGCCTCGTTGCATGCACGCCGAACTCGCTTTCGATTGAACAAGTATTGACTGAAAAGGCAAACGGCGACGAAGTAACTACTTCGGGTACCGTATACGGAACCGTAAACGGCGGATTTTATCTTATGGACGCCGAAGGCGGACGTATTTACGTTTCGGCAAACGACCAAGTTGCCGTAGGCGACAAGTTGACGGTAACGGGTACTCTTGCCAAAGGCGCAACGGTAAGACCCACGCAAATCAAACTTACGTCTTTGAGCAAACAAGGAACGGAACAGGTTAATCTTACTGCCGAACAAAGCAGCATCGAAGCAATCTGCGGAATGAACAGCGGTGCGGAAACGGGCGTTTACGGCAAATACGTCAAAGTCGTCGGAACATACGGCAAAGACGTTACTGGCAGATATTGCCTTACGGATGAGGATAAAAACAGCGTATTGCTGTATACGTCGTCCAACACTGCCGCTCTTGCCGGTTTTGAAGGCAAAAGAGTAGAACTTGCGGTAGTCATTCACGGATATACCGCCAACAAATTCCAAGTATCGTTTGTAGGTACTGCCGCGGACGTTACGGAAAAACCGCTTTCGGTTGCGGACGTCAAAGACGAAGTGGTATCTTGGGTTGAAACACAACTCGGACACGAAAAGTCGGGTGACTTTGCGTTGCCTGCTACTTATGCTCCCATACCGTCCGTTACGCTTACTTGGGCGGTAGACAGCAACGAATTTATCACCATAGAAGACAATACTGCAAAAGTTGCGGCGCTCGAAGCGCAACAGAAAGTTACTCTCCAACTTACTATCGCAACTACCGCTACCGATGAAGTTACGGTTGATTACGAAGTAACCGTCAAACCAATTGTGGAAACTACCGTTACGGAACTGTTGGCAAATGCCAATATAGGCGACACCGTCAAAGTTACGGGCGTAGTAATGACTTATCTTTCCGACGGTAACACGCAGGGCGAACGTCACGGTTATGCGTTGCTTGACCCCGCAACGGGCGCAATAGTAATTGTAAACGGCGCGCCTTCCGTAGGCGGAGTGCACGGCGCATACAAAGCCACCAACGGCGACAGTTACGGTATCGGCGACGAAATCACCGTAATCGGTACGTATAAGGAAGGCGGCACGGTAGGCAGCGGTCCCGAACAAACAGGCAGAAAGCAAATTGCTCTCGGCGGAGGTTCGGTAGCCGTTAAAACCAAAAACGCAACCTATGCTTTGGAAGAAGCAAAGAAAAACGCTATTGTAATAAACAACCTTGACGAACAAAAAGATTTTGCAAAGAATTTGGATTACGGCAAACTTATCAAGATTTCCGCTACGGATGAAAACCCGTTGTACATCGGTATGTCTGCCAACAGTTTCCCCGTAAACTTCAAACTCTTGTTTGCGGACGGCGCAAGCAACAGCGATTGTCAATTGCCTGCCGCGGACGGCGGATTGCAAATATTCTCTATCAAGTCGGATATCAACGCGCTTAACGCGGGCGACTTGTTCTGGGAAAACGCATTCGGCATAAAAGACGCGCACGTTTGCCCCAAAGACGACGACAAGATGTACCCCGTAACGGGCGATATGTACGTTATGCTTGCAAACCGTACGGGAACGTACTTCCAACTTGCAGTTGTAGATTGGACAAGCAACACCCTAACCCCAAAGGCGGAGGATTCCGTACTTGCGGGTATCGAAATCAACAAAGCGTTTGCCGAAAAGGAAATTGACGCGACGACGGCGGGAACAATCACGTTGCCTACCGAAACGACGCACGCAAAGGGAATCACTTGGACGGTAAATCCGGAAGGCGCAATCAATACTCAAACGGGCGCGTATGAAGCGTTTGTGGTTACTACGACGGTTGTATTGACTGCTCATTACAAAGTAAACGGCGAAGGCGAAGACCAAACCTATGACGTAGAACTTACAATGACGGGCGCAACGGTAAAAGACGTAACGGTTTCCGAAGCGTTGGAAGGTTCAAGCGACTCTATCCCCAGCCTTATCGCATATGTTGCGGCATTCGGTTCGACAAGCGGAAACACTGCCGAACAAAGAGCGGGACTTATACTGACAGACGGCAAGTTGGCAATGTACTACAATACCACGACTTACGCCGTTGACGGCACCGATATAAGGATTGGCGACCAATTGAAGATTACCGGCGCTACTTTGAGTAGAGCCAACGGAGCAAGAACGCTTACGGGCGGAACAATCGAAATAGTTCCTTCGGAAAATACAATCGATTACAGCGCTTTGACGATTGATGCAACCATTACAAACGAAGAAGAAATGCTAGCATATGCCGCAGGAAGCAAAGCATTGGGCGGACAAATCGTCAAGTTTGAAGGACCGTTCTGGTTTGTCGGAACAGGTACGACGGGTATGACTTGCCGTTTGCAAATTCATTACAAAAGCGAAGGCGTAACAAGCAGCGCCGGTGCAAGATACGATTTCGATATGACTTCCAAAGCCAGCAAGACATTCAGTTTCAGTATGGGCGGCAATGCTCTGCTTATCGAAAACTGGTATGAGGACGTAGGTGCAACCGTGGGCGGAACTTCCAAAGTTTCGTTGCCTGCCACAGGTTCTTTCTACGCCGTAAGTTGCGGCAGAGGCGATACTATGTATGCTTGGGCAATAATCAACGCCGACGCTTGGAACGTATCGCCTGTCGTAGATAACGCTAAGGAAGCGGATAAGGAAATCAAGGCTGCCGTTACAACGACCACCTTTACTACTACGGAAGCGGGAAGTTTTACTTTGCCCGAAAGCACCGAACACGCGGGAACCATTACTTGGACTTCAGACAAGGACGAAATCACAGTGGAAGGTACTACCGCAAGTTACGCCGTTGTTACGGAAGCAACGACGGTAACGCTTACGGCAACGTATACCGTAGACAGTGAGCCGAAGACGACGACTATCGCCATTACGTTGAATCCGGCGCCTGCTGCTCCTGTGGAATAATTACAAGTATTTGCGGATAGTTCACTGACGGTTTCGGCAATATTTGCATACAACTGAATTGACGGACTATCCCGTCTGCACGAACATGGCCGTTTAGTCGGCGGCTGTGTTTGTGTAAGATATACGGCATTACAAACAGCGTCTTTGCAAAAATCGTAAGATTTTTGCAAGGCGCTTGATTGCCGTTTTTAAACCGACTGAATTTAGTCTATTTTGTTTGTGAGGAAGTTAGAAGTATGACTGACACCCAAAGACCAATAGGAGTGTTCGACTCGGGAATAGGCGGTTTGACCGTCCTCGAACACTTGGTAAAAGCATTTCCCAATGAAGATTTTGTATATGTTGCCGACCAAGGGCACTGTCCCTACGGCACAAAGACTGCGGAACAGGTAGGCGCGCGCGTGGAAAAAGTTTCACGATACCTTGCTGCACAGGGCGCAAAGGCAATAGTTATCGCCTGCAACACGGCTTCGCTCCGAATAGATTACGCGCGGAATGCAGTGGACGTTCCCGTAATAAGCGTCATTCAGCCGACGTACAAAAGGGCGGAACAAATAAGTAAAAACAAAAAGATAGCGGTGCTTGCCACCGTTGCAACCATACAAAGCGGAGTTTATCAGCAACTACTCTCGGACGACGGTTACACGCCGGTGCCTCTTGCTTGCAGCGAGTTTGTCGATTTTGTGGAAAATCACGAGTTGGACGACCCGTTGGGCGAAAAAATAGTTGAGGAAAAACTATCCGCAATAAAGGGCAAAGGTTTCGATACGCTGATATACGGCTGTACCCATTTCAGTCTTGTGGAAAAACAAATCCGCAAGGTGCTGGGAAACATCGATTACGTAAATTGCGGCGAACCCACAGCAGATTATTTGAAAGAATTTCTTTCCCGAAACAATTTGCTAAACAAAAACGGCAAAAAGGGAAAGGTAAATATATTTACGACGGGCAGCGTTGAAAATGCCAAATCCAATATGAAATGGTTTTCGGCGGAACATAACCCCGTTTGTCACATCGATATAGAATAGGAGAATTACAATGCGTACAATCAATCTTGCCGACGTTACGGCAAAAGTAAAAGAAATGTTTGTGGACGCTTGCGAAAACATTCCGTCCAACGTACTGGATACCATCAGGCGCGCTTCCGAGGAAGAACAGTCGCCGCTGGGACGCGAAGTGTTGTGCAAAATTGTCGATAACGACCTTTTGGCGCGCGAAAAGCATTTGCCGATATGTCAAGATACGGGCGTTGCGGTAGTGTTTTTGACAATCGGTTCGGAAGTCACTTTCAAGGGGGATATTTACGAAGCGGTAAACGAAGGCGTAAGACAAGCCTACACCGAAGGGTATTTGCGCAAGTCGGTAGTAAAACATCCGCTTGACAGAGTAAATACCAAAGATAACACTCCCGCGATTGTTCACGTCAAAATAGTGGAAGGCGACGTATTCCAAATAGACGTTGCTCCCAAAGGCGGCGGCAGCGAAAATATGAGCGTCGTCAAAATGCTTATTCCCGCGGACGGCGTGGAAGGCATCAAAAAACTTGTAATAGATACCGTGTTTCACGCAGGCGGCAAACCCTGTCCGCCCATTATCGTAGGTTTGGGCATAGGCGGTAACTTTGAAAAGTGCGCGCTGCTTGCCAAGGAAGCGTTACTGCGCGAAATAGACGATTGCTCCCCCGACCCGCTTGCACGCAAGTTGGAGGAGGAACTGTTGGAAGAAATCAACAACTTGGGCATAGGACCTATGGGATTCGGCGGTACAAAAACCTGTCTTGCGGTAAAGGTAAACTGTCACGCTTGCCATATTGCAAGTTTGCCTGTCGCAATCAATATTCAATGTCACGCAGCAAGACACAAGTCTTGCAAACTGTAAGCGGAGGTTACATATATGTATAAACTTACTTCACCGGTCAATCCCGAAGAAATAAAAAAACTGCGCGCAGGCGATACCGTTGCCATCAGCGGCGTAATTTACACCGGACGCGACGCCGCGCACAAAAGGCTGTGCGAACTGCTTGAAAGAGGCGAGGAACTGCCCATTGACGTCAATAACGGCATTATTTACTACGTAGGACCTACCCCTGCAAAACCCGGACGGGCAATAGGCTCGGCAGGACCTACATCCAGTTACCGTATGGACCCCTACGCCGAACCGCTTCTCAAAAAGGGGCTCAAAGTAATGGTAGGCAAGGGTTCGCGCGGAGAACATTACAAACAGTTGCTCAAACAGTACGGCGCCGTTTATCTTTCCGCAATAGGCGGAGCGGCGGCGTCCATTTCCGAAACAATCAAAAAGTGCGAAGTAGTAACTTACGAAGATTTGGGCGCGGAAGCCATTCACCGCTTGGAAGTGGAAGATTTTTACGCAATAGTAACTTACGACAGCGAGGGAAACGATTTATTTGAACAGGGCATTGCAAAATACTCCAAAAACTAAGCGTGTCGCCGCAGTTGTACTTGTGCTCGTCTTGGCTTTGGCGGCGGCAGGGTGCGTAGACGTGCCCATTGCCCCGTATCTGCCCAATGAGGAGTTCCCCGCCGAATTTGCGGGGCTTATACAAGGCAAGGCCGTATATGTCACTTCTATCGGACAGTCGCCCGATTTGGAAGTGCTTTCGCGCGCTATGAAGGGCGTGGGTATTGCGCATACCAAAAACAGTCTGCTTGCCGCCGATTCGGTTGAAAACGGCTCGGTAGTGTTTTTGGTAGTGGGTTGCAGTATGAAAGCAATGGCGGAGTTTGACGTTACGCGCGCTTCGGAACTTAAACGCGCGGAACGGTTTTGCGGCCGTGCTTCCCGCGGCGAAATCACCGTGGTCGCTTGGCATTTGGGCGGTGTTGCCCGCAGAGGTTCTGTTTCCGACAGTTTGATAAAGGAAGTTTTTCAAAACTGTCAACTTGCGCTGTTTACCGCCGACGGCAACGTGGAGGACGCCGACGGCAACTTGAATTTGTCCGATTGGGCTATTTCCGCAGGCGTTCCGTATTGTCAAATATCGGGTAATTTGCCCTACATTCTCAAAAATCTGTACGGAGAAACCGAGTAAATGATTGATGCGATTACTGTTATTTTGATAGTTTTGTCTTTGCTGTACATCGCATACGTAGTTGCGGAACATTACTACTTTGCTGCGCAAAGAAAAAAAATAAAAACCGTAATACACGTCAACGGTATCCGCGGCAAAAGCACAGTCACGCGCCTTATAGATGCGGGGCTGAGAGAATGCGGACTTTCGGTGATGTCCAAGACAACGGGGACCATACCCACGATAATAGACGTTTCCAATACGCCCAACCGAATCAAACGGCTCGGACCCGCCAATATACGCGAGCAACTTGCTGTGATTGGCAAAGCAGCCAAAGCAAAGGCGGACGTGCTTGTTGTGGAATGTATGGCGGTCAATCCCGAGTTACAGTACGTTTCGGAACGCCGTATACTGCATGCCGATATCAACGTAATTACCAACGTGCGCGCCGACCATCTCGACGTTATGGGAGAGGACTTGGAGAGCATAGCGTATTCGCTTGCAAATACCACGCCGAATAACGGCGTTGTGGTGCTGGGCGAGGACAAATTCAAAAACGTATTTCAGTTGTGCGCCGATAAGACGGGCAGCAAAGTAGTTGTCGCCGACAAATACGAGGGGGAAGAACTTCTCGATACCTTTGCGGAAAACATAGCCGTCGCGCTTAAAGTCTGCGAAACGCTGGGTTTGGACAAGATGGTGTTTTTTGAAGGTATGAAAAAGTACATTCACGACCCCGGCGCGATTGCCGTATATAAATGCGGAAAAACGGTTTTTATCAACGGCTTTTCGATAAACGACCCCGATTCGACGGTTGCGGTGTATAACGATACGGTAGTAAAGCGGTTCGGAAGCGACAATATGACGCTACTTCTAAATACACGTCCCGACAGACCGTTTAGAATTGACCAACATATCAAAATGCTTACCGAAATACGGTTTGCAAGCGTAATAATAATAGGCTCCAACAAAGGTTATGTCAAAAAACAACTTGCAAAGCGCGGCATATCTGCGCGTACAATCAAAAGTTTAGACGAATTGCTGAACGAAACGTATATCTTCGGCTGCGGAAATATCGCTTCGGACGGTATGAAGGTAGTGGAATTTTTTAAGACTTGCGGGGAAGAATACAATGGCTGAAATACTTATACTCGGCGTCTTAATAAGCATCGTGTTTTACGAATTGACGGATTTGAGCCCCGGTGGCATTATTGTCCCCGGACTTATGGTTATGTATATTGCCAATCCTTTGCGTATGCTGTATACCTTGGTGGTTGCAATTGTCGCCTACTACGTCGTCAAGTTGTTTTCTATGCGGTTTTTGGTGTTCGGCAAGCGACGCTTTGTACTTCTTATTTTGGTAAGTTTTGTGCTGCACGTTTTGCTCAACCTGATTTTAGGATTGTTTACGCATGATTTTTCAAACACGGTAATTTCGCTTGTGGGATACACCGTTGCGGGAATAATCGCCAACAATATGTACAGACAGGGCGTAGTAAAAACGTCGCTTTCGCTTGGAATAGTAATAGGTATTTTGGAACTTGTAATTGTAGTTTTGCGTGCTGCGGGGGTAGTTATATGACGTCGCGCAGAGTTTCGTTTGCAACGCTTATATTGGCTATTTGGATGGCTATTGTACTTGTTGCCGTGGCGGTTACGTTTTTCGGCGCGGAAAGGGACGTAAGCCCGCACGCCGAAACAATGACTGCCGCCGCCGAAAAGGCAAAGGCTTCAATGGATGAAATCAAGCGGTACAAATCGGAAATCGGCAAACAACTTTCGGAGTACGACAAGTTGCAAACCGGTATGATAGGTTACGATTACGTTACGTCCATTACTACTACGTCGGGACTGCTCGAAGCAAAACGCACGTCGTGCGACGCCAATTGGGCGGCTGTAATAGTAGGGATGTTTGTTCGCGCGGGGCTCAAAAGAGGCGACAAGGCGGTAATGGTGTTTTCCGGTTCTTTCCCCGCTATGAACATATGCGCAATGGCGGCTGCCGAAACTTACGGAATCGACGCCTGCATAATGGCAAGCGTAGGCGCGTCCAACTACGGCGCAAACGACCCCGAGTTGACATTTTTCGATATGGCAGAACATCTGTGCGACGCGGGAATACTTACCCGACGAATCGATTACGTTTCTCTGGGCGGAGATATGGACGTCGGACACGATTTCTCCGACGAGGCGGAAAAGCAAGCAATAATAAACCGCATAAACGCCTCTTTGACAAAGTATCCGCAAGGCTCGCAAAAACAACCGCGCAAATTTGCTTGGGAAGAAAACTTCGAAGTAAATATAGGCAACCGCTTGGAATATGTACGCGAACACTTCGGTAACATAGGGTTTGTTTTGAACGTAGGCGGAAGCATGGTAGGCGTCGGTACAGGCTTGGATGCTTTTATCGGGTCGGATTACTATTCGCCCAAGAAGTATGCCGTAGGCGGTTGGAATTTTTCCCGCAATGCCACTGACGGATTGTTGCAATGCGGACTCAAAATGGGCGTTCCCGTTGCAAGTATACTGAACATCCGCGGACTTGCGGAAAAGTACGGCATTGTTTACGACCCCGATACTGCGCCCGTATTGGGCAAAGACAGCGGATGTAACGCATATTTTTCTACTGCGTATGACCTGACATTGCCGATTATCGCGCTGTGTCTGTCAATAGGAATATTTGTATTTTATTACATTTTTAAGAAACGCTACGGCGTTGAAGGGAGGAAAGATGAAAGAAACCGTATTCTTTGTAGAAGATGATTTGACGATTCACTCGTTACTTCAAGCGACGTTGGAACTTAACGGATATTCGGTAAAGGGATTTCACGACCCGCATGACTTCTTTACCGAACTCAAAACAACCGTGCCCGATTTGCTTATACTGGATTTGATGTTGCCGCATATGTCGGGTTACG